>NZ_MWPY01000006.1:0-302 GCF_002148625.1 Enterobacter sp. J49 | reverse complement strand
GTTCCATATCCCGCATCACCTGCCGGGCCTGCGCATAGCGCCGCTGCTGCACCAGCCAGCGCGGCGACTCCGGCAGCCCTTTGCGCACCAGCCAGATCACCAGTGAGGCCAGCGCGCCGGCGATCACTACGTAGCGCCAGCCGCTCAGGCCCCAAATCGTCTGCGGCACCAGCCACCAGGACATCAGCGCCACCGCCGGCACCGACAGGAACTGCACGAAGAACGCGAAGGCGAAAGCCCGAGTGCGCAGATGCGCGGGCACCCATTCCGTCAGGTAGGTATCGATGGTCACCAGCTCGATG
>NZ_MWPY01000053.1:0-311 GCF_002148625.1 Enterobacter sp. J49 | reverse complement strand
CATGGGTGCCGCAACGCTGCTCTCCCTGGTCGCCATCGGCGCCATCGGCGCCTGGTCGCAGGCGATGGTCACGCTGGCGCTGGTGCTGACCGCACTGTTCTTCTGCATCCTTATCGGCCTGCCGCTCGGCATCTGGCTGGCGCGCAGCAAGCACGCCGCCAAAGTCATCAGGCCACTGCTCGACGCGATGCAGACCACTCCGGCCTTCGTCTATCTGGTGCCGATCGTCATGCTGTTCGGTATCGGCAACGTGCCGGGCGTGGTCGTGACCATTATCTTCGCGCTGCCGCCGATCGTGCGCCTGACCATTC
>NZ_MWPY01000052.1:0-371 GCF_002148625.1 Enterobacter sp. J49 | reverse complement strand
GCATGTAATACGGTGGCAGCCAGGCGATCAGGCTGGTATAGCCGCCGTTGATCAGGCCGAAATAGGCGCCGAGCAGCCAGGCGCGCCGGTTGCGCAGCAGGCTTGGCCCACGGTTTTCTCCCGCCGCGCCCAGGCGCGACAGCCCGCGACTGACCGGCCACCAGGCCAGCAGCGCCACCAGCGCCGGTAACGCCCACCAGGCCAGCGCGCTGTGCCAGTCGTGCCCCGCACTCATCAGCCACGGAGTGATCGCCGCGCCCAGCCCGCCGCCGCCCATCAGCGCCGCCGACCACAGCCCGGCCACCAGCGCCATGCTGTTGAGGAAATGATGCTTGATGATACCGGGCATCACCGCCTGGATTACCCCGATG
>NZ_MWPY01000051.1:0-552 GCF_002148625.1 Enterobacter sp. J49 | reverse complement strand
GGTTCATATCACCTCGCCGGCGCTTTTCGCAGATTAGCACGTCCTTCATCGCCTCTGACTGCCAGGGCATCCACCGTGTACGCTTAGTCGCTTAACCTCACAACCCGAAGATGTTTCTTTCGATTCACCACCGGTTTGCGAAAATTTGAGAGACTCGAACACACATTAACTGTGTGTCGTTTCAATTTTCAGCTTGATCCAGATTTTTAAAGAGCAAATATCTCAAACGTCACCCGAAGATGAGTTTTGAGATATGTCGGCAGGTGACTTTCACTCACGAACCAGCAAGTGGCGTCCCCTAGGGGATTCGAACCCCTGTTACCGCCGTGAAAGGGCGGTGTCCTGGGCCTCTAGACGAAGGGGACACTGAAGTCTCAATCGCAAGACGCCTTGCTATTTACTTTTCATCAGACAATCTGTGTGAGCACTACAAAGGCAGGTTCTTTAAGGTAAGGAGGTGATCCAACCGCAGGTTCCCCTACGGTTACCTTGTTACGACTTCACCCCAGTCATGAATCACAAAGTGGTAAGCGCCCTCCCGAAGGTTAAGCT
>NZ_MWPY01000005.1:0-294 GCF_002148625.1 Enterobacter sp. J49 | reverse complement strand
CCACGGCGATCAGCGCCGGCACCCACTGCGGTATTTCCGGGAACCAGAACTGCACATACACCCCGATGGCGGTGATTTCAGAAATGCCGACGGCAATCCACATAAACCAGTAGCCCCAGGCGGTCAGGTAACCGAAGTAGGGATTCATGTACTTATGCGCGTAAACGGCAAACGACCCGGCGACCGGCTCGAGGAACAGCATTTCCCCCATCGAACGCATAATGAAGAACACGAACAGCCCGGCGATGATGTAAGCCAGCAGCACCGACGGCCCCGCCCATTTCAGCGTACTGG
>NZ_MWPY01000050.1:0-620 GCF_002148625.1 Enterobacter sp. J49 | reverse complement strand
CCCTGACGCTGGGATGTCGTCAGCTGTAACAGCAGGTCCGCAGCTGTTGTGAAGCGAACCTTGATGCCCGCCCGTACTGCTTCGTAGCCCATGGCTATCGCCAGATGTGTTTTTCCCACGCCTGAGGGGCCCAGTAACACGATGTTTTCGTTACGTTCGATGAAGCTCAGGGAACGCAGCGACTGGATTTGCTTCTGAGGTGCGCCGGTGGCGAAGGTGAAGTCGTATTCCTCGAACGTCTTTACCGCCGGGAAGGCTGCCATCCGTGTGTACATCGCCTGTTTACGCTGATGCCGGGCCAGTTTTCCCTTCATGTAACAGGTGCTCCAGGAAGTCCATGTAACTCCATTCCTGATCCACTGCCTGTTGCGACAGCGCCGGCGCCGTGCCGATAAGACTGCTGTTCGGCAAGCACCATCAGCCGTTGATGTTGCAGTTCGACCATCATGCGGCTCCTCTGCAGAACGTGTCATAGATGGACAGCGGATGATGCAACGGCTGCCTGTCGAAGGTCACCAGGCTTTCGTCGACCTGCACGTCATACTGTTTTTTCTCCGGTGGCAGTGCCAGCATGGACTGCTGTTCCTCCACCCAGTGATCACAGGGGCGGGTCTGGATAG
>NZ_MWPY01000049.1:0-335 GCF_002148625.1 Enterobacter sp. J49 | reverse complement strand
CGCTGATCCTGTATGAAGCGCAGCGCCAGCGGCAGAACGCCGGCCTGTATCGCCGCGACAACAGCATGCTGGATGAAGAAGAGCAGCAGCGTCTGCTGTTCGAAGGCGGTTACCCGGTGCTGGCCAACGTGGCCAAGCGCAAAGGGCTGCCACGCCCGCAGATTGACGAGCAGGGCCAGGTGGTCGCCAGCGCCGAATGGTGGGCGGCCATGCAGGCGACGGTGCGCAAATGAAAGGCCGCCTGCTGGATGCTGTCCCACTCACCACGCTTTCCGGGGTTGGCGCCAGCCAGGCGGGCAAACTGGCCAAGCTTGGCCTCGAGACCATTCAGGATC
>NZ_MWPY01000048.1:0-44483 GCF_002148625.1 Enterobacter sp. J49 | reverse complement strand
CGCGATCAATAACCTGCTTGACTGCTTCAATTTTAAACTCTTCGGGATAACGTTTACCGCTCATGGGCACCTCTCTTTAAGTCATCTTAAATGACTCTGAGGTGTCTGTTAAACCCGTGGCGATTCAAAAATGTATAGAGGGTACGATACAAGATAATTTTGAGTCGCTCTTTACTTTTAACAGCTCACGCAACAAATAAAAAATGGGCTTACCATTAGGTAAGCCCTTACATCGAATCAATAAATGCCAATAAATATTTTTTCGTCGACAAACGTAATCAAATTTTTGTATCGGGCATCTTTTGTATTAGTACCCGGATTTACTATATTCGTCACACTATGTGATGCACTCTCTGTTATACCACCATCAGCTTTTTTATATGCATCATAAAAATCCCAAAAGAACAATGCTGAACGAACCACTTGCTTTGTTGATGCAGTAATTAACTCTGGATGCTCTTCATAATCCACTGGATCGCCCCAAACCTTATTAGCATACTGAGTAAAGGCTCTATAATTATATCTCCCTGTGAGTTGTTTCATCCCCCTGCCCTTATAGCGCCATCCATCACCAGGCTCTGTATTACCATTACGTCCGCCATAAGCTTTATTGGCAATCGCTTCCTGATTTGCTCTGTGTGCACCTGTTCGCCCATCAATTTGCTGTTCATCAGGATGTCGTCGATAATAGCTGGGTTGGGCTACGGCGTATTCGCCGCACTCAATCAGCCGGCAGAAAAGGTATTTGTGTGGGTAGTGTTGATTGCCCTTCTGTTCGCCGGCATCAACGGTCTGACGATGTTTATGATGGGTAAAGGCAGCATTCGCGCCGTGCGGGTACATCTTTCTCTGGCATTCATAAGCCTTCTGCTGACGGTCGTTTATCTGCTTGCGGCTCTGAGCGGCACCATCTGGCCAGGCGTCAATTTAACAGCCGCACTGGTGAGTGTTGTCATGTTGCTGCTCAGCGGTTTCTGTATACGATCTCCTTCCTTCTATAAGATGCTGCTATTTACCCTTCATAATCGCGCCTGGCGCCAGCAAATCCGCCAGACACGCAATAACATGCAGCGTTAAACACCTTCCCGCCACTACTGGCGGGACTTCGCCCTGTGCCTGCGTAACCTTATCGCTCGGTCGCGGAGATCAAAAAATCAATCAGGGCTTTCACCCTTTTTGTTTTCCCCGCATTTTTCGGGTAATAGAGATACACTGGCGGATAGGTTTTCCAGAAGCTCTCCATCACAGGTACAAATTGTTCCCGATCTGGCTGTAACCGCCAGATGGGTTCGAACAAGCGCCCAATTCCCAGCCCGTTACGAATTCCGTCTGCCATAACGTCAATATCGTTGCTGATTAACTGTCCGGGCATCTCAACGGTTAACTGTTCTCCGCGATCGTTCAGGATCAACGGAAGGATGCGGTTGTTAGTGATAAAACGGTAACCAATCAATCGGTGATGACTGAGATCTGCCGGCACCTCAGGCATACCCTGTTCAGCGAGATAGACAGAGGATGCGTATAACCCTTCACGAAACGGTTTCATTAACGGTCGTGCTACCACCCCACCCTCCAGAATATCGCCAAAACGAATCCCCAGATCAAAACGCTCCTCGATAATATTCACGGTACCGTCGAAGACCGAAATTTCCAGTTGAATCCTTGGGTATTGCTGACAGAACGCAGCCATTGCAGGCTTGAGAATTAACAGATAGGCGAAACGCGAGAGCGTAATTCTTACCACACCAGAGGGTTCCTGACTCCGATCGCGAATGCTTTCCAGCGATTTTTCCAGCGAATCCACCGCGGCGGCAGTTTGTTCCAGCAACTGTTGCCCGGTTTCGGTCAGCTCAATACGCCGGGTCGTGCGCACAAAAAGCGGATGACCAATATGCTCTTCAAGCAACTTAAGCGCATTGCTGACGGAGGGCGGCGTGATTTCAAGTTTCCTCGCGGCTGCCGAGATATTTCCTTCACGCGCAATGCTCTGAAAGATGCGGATCTGATTATAAAGAGCGTTATTCATAGCATTTTCCTTAAGCAATTACCACCTGATTATTAAGTACAGGCTAAAGATGCTTAAGTCAATGCTCGCCTTATCTTCTCATATAGAGGCTCTTATACTTTCTGCTCTTCTCACTGAAAACTGATTACTGGAGCGACTGATGCGAATTTTATGTCTGGATATTCCCGCCGCGGGTGCATCGCCGGAAAAATATGCACCGCACCTTACTGCTGAAGCATTGCACGCCTGGGGGCTGTATAAATCCGGCGTCATCCGCGACATCTACTTTCGTCAGGACAGACCCGGCGTCGCTATTTTCCTTGAATGTGACGCTGTCGAGGAAGCGATGAACGTAATGGCCGAATTCCCTCTGGCGAAAGCAGGCTTATTAAGCTTCGAGTGCATTCCTCTTGGCTCCTTTATTAACTGGGAAAATCTCTTCTCAGAAGAATTTAAAAACTAAAAGCACGGCGTGGCTGACGTCCCGTCTTTTTAAGACGCTGCATCTGAAAACACGCCTGAGTTAAACATCCACAATTCAACATAACTGATAGAAATGAAAAATATCCTTATCGTTTCCGGACATCCAGAGCTTAACCATTCTGTCGCCAACGCCATCATCCTTGACGAGGTGGCTACAGCCCTGCCCGACGCTGAAATTCGTCGTCTGGACTGGCTCTATTCGGACGGCAAATTCAATATCGGTGCGGAGCAGGAAAGCCTGCTCAGGGCCGATGTGATTATCTGGCAGTTCCCTTTTTCCTGGTACGGACTCCCGGGACTCATGAAACAGTGGCTGGATGAAGTTTTTGTTCACGGTTTCGCGCATGGTTCCACGGCGAAACTGGGTGGTAAAAAGCTGGTTCTCTCCTTCACAACGGGGGCACCGCAAGCGCTTTACACCGCTGACGGTTTCTTTGGCCACACCATTGAGGAGTATCTCATTGCGTTCGAGACGACGGCAAGGCTGTGCAATCTTGAGATGCTGGCACCGGTTTATACCTGCGGTATCAGCTACGCCGACAGGGATGCCGAGAAAATCGCCCAGCAAAAAACGCTTGCCCGGGAGCACGCGTCAAGGCTTGTCGACCTGCTTAACGCTATTGGTGAATAATTCGGAAGGAGAATAACGATGCAGTATACCCGGCTCGGTAAAAGTGACTTACTTGTCTCTCGCATCTGCATGGGATGCATGGGGTTTGGCGATCCGTTGACAGGCCAGCATCGCTGGACGCTGGACGAAACGGAAAGCCGGCACATCATTCGCTACGGCCTTGAACAGGGCATCAATTTTTACGATACCGCCATCGCCTATCAGAACGGTTCGAGTGAACGGTTTGTTGGCCGGGCATTGCGTGACATGGCGAAGCGCGATGATGTGGTGCTGGCTACAAAGTTTCTGCCGCGGACGCCCGCGCAAATTGCCGAGGGGATCAGCGGAAAACAGGCAATAGCCCGCTCGCTGGATCTGAGTCTGCAAAATCTGGGTATGGACTACATAGACATCTACATTTACCACATCTGGGATTACAACACGCCCGTTCTTGAGGTGCTTGAAGCGCTGCATGCCGCCGTTACTGCCGGCAAGGTGCGCGCTATAGGGATCTCAAACTGCTACGCCTGGCAGCTGGCTAAGGCGAACGCGCTTGCAGAACGCGAAGGGCTGACGCCCTTTGTTTCCATGCAGAGTCACTACAACCTGATTATGCGTGAAGATGAACGTGAACTCTTCGGTTTATGCGCTGAGGATGGGATCGCGTTGACGCCCTATAGTGCGCTGGCAAGCGGCCGCCTCTCCCGTAAAGAAGGCCACACGCGGCGAGCCGTCGAGGATGACTACGCCCGCGGGAAGTATGACCGTACGGCAGAACAAGATCGGATCATTATCGAACGCGTTGCCGAGCTTGCCGAACAGTATGAGGTAACCATGACGGAAATATCTCTCGCCTGGCTACTGACCAGGGTCACCTCACCTATTGTCGGTGCCACGCAAAAACGTCATGTCGAAGGTGCAGTAAACGCCGTGAGCCTGCAGCTGAGTCCGGAGGCGATCCGCTATCTGGAAGAATGCTATCAGCCCCACTTTCTGACGGGGGTTATGGCGCAAAATACGCCGCATACCAAAGACGTTAAGCAGGTCTGGACGCGGTAGCCTGTCTCTGGTTTAGAAAAAGGATCATCATGAAAAAGAGTCTCATGTTTTTAACTTACCTGCTAATAAGCAGTCCTGCCTTTGCAGAAAGTCAGGGCACACAGGATACGCCCGTGATGAATATCGTTGAGATAAGCATCACGCCCGATCGGGACAGGCATTTTGATGAGGTTGCCAGGCAAACAATCACCGCTTCGGTTGATCATGAAGTGGGCACGCTGGCGATGTACGCGCTGAAACGCAGTGACAAGGCGCGTCAGGCATATATGGTTGAGCTTTATGCAAGCGAGTTGGCCTACCGCAAACATCTGGATGCCTCTCCATACAAAGCGTTTGTTACTCAAGCACCTGATATGATTGATCGGAAGCTGAAAATCACACTGGTGCCGCAATTTACAGGGGACAAACACATCATACCCGATGAGCGGACCATCAATAATCTGGTGGTAGTTGAGGTGAAGCCGGAATATCAGACTGAATTCAAAAACATTGTCCTTCCTGAAATGGCTCAGTCGCTCAACATAGAAAAAGGCGTGCTTGCCATGTATGCCGCGACAGACGTAGATGATCCCCACCGCTGGTATTTCTATGAGATTTACGCCAGTGAGGAAGATTATCAACTCCACAGACAGACGCCGCACTTTAGGGATTATCTAAAGCAAACGGCGCACATGAGTACCCGTAAAACGTCTATTCCTGTCAAACCACTATTTCTGCGTAATAAAGGCGGGATAACCGCAGAAATCGCCCCTGGCGGCTAAAGCGTAGAAAAATGGCGTTTACGCAGGCCAGGTGTGATACATTCCGGGCGCTCTAATGACCACCACACATGACAGGTATGCAGAACATAACTCAACATTTTCGCTGGCTTCTGCTTGTTATCCCGTCACTGAGCGGTTGTGGCACCCTCTCGCAAATGTCCTCCCCGGCAGGAACACAGGAACTCCTCACCCATAAATCGCTGGACGGCGACGTTGATAGCGTGGTCCGTCACTATATGGCGCAAAAATCCGTTCCCGGGATGACGGTTGCGGTGATCCATAATTACGGTTCTCCGCAGTTTTACAGTTGGGGCGTAACCGATGTGGCCAATCGCTACCCGATCGGGTCCAATACCTTGTTTGCCCTCGGTTCGCTCAGCAAAGGGATTACGGCGGAAGTGGTGGCTTGTCTGGTGAACGAAGGAAGGCTGAGTTGGGACGATAACCTGGCGACATTGCTGCCACCGGGTACGCCCTTAAGCGCAGATGCACAAAAAATTACTCTACTGGAACTGGCGACCCACACCTCTGGCCTGCCCCGTCAGAATATGGATGTTCCGATGCTGGGAAAATTCATCAGCTATTTAAGCAGTGGTGATAATTTTTATGGCGAACTGGATAGCGATAAGGTATTGCGCTATTTAGCCAACTGGCATGCACCGCAGCATAAAATGCCGCAATATTCTAATACCGGCTATGCCCTGATTGGCTATATCCTGAAACACAAAACCGGCGAAGATATTCAGAGTTTAGCCTCGCGCTATATTTTTCAACCGCTGCAAATGGCTAACAGTAGTTTTACTCCCCAGACGTTAAAGGGATACCCGCAGCGTGCGCTTGGCCATGCTGGCGATCAGCCCAAATTCATCCCGCGCGGGCAACTGACGCCCGACTGGCATTTTTCCAACAACATGGTAGCGGCAGCGAGTTTATACAGTAACGCCGAAGATCTGGCCGCGTATGCCCGCTATCACGTGGCGACAACCGACAATCGCTTATTGGATAGCGTCTTTGCTGAAGTCAGTAATACCGATATTCAACGCCCCGATGGTGTACAGGGTATTGCCTGGACCACCGACTTTATCGGTCTGGAAAAAATTACTTATCAGGTAGGCTATATTGGCGGCTACTCAAGCTTTATCGGTTTCGATAAACAAAAAGGCAATGCGGTAGTCGTGCTTCAAAATGCGTTTAACTGGAGTAACTATATTGGTATCGCACTATTGATGGATATGGCGAAGAACGATAGCCAGAGAGAAGAATATTCTCGCGCGCTGTAACCTCGCCTGGTCATGTCTGCAAACCAACTGCAGCGCTTCTCCGTATCGGCATGATACTGCTCAGCGGTGGCTGCATTCTTACTGCGACCTTCTAAAAGATGCTGAAAACGCCCCTCACTCGAGGAGCGTATACCCGTGACATCCACCACGCGCCAGTTAATTCGCCTGATTCATACGGCGATGTTTCTCTGCCTGTTGCTGGTGAATAACAGAAGACTGCCCATTGTTCGCCGTTTCATGCACAACGGCGGCCTTCTCATGCTCATTCATTGCAGAGAAAGACTTTGCCGATTCGGGAGTATTACAGGGGCCAGCTTTGAGCATTTTCTTGTGCATCTCAGCCATGGTTTGATGCGCAGTTGCCTGAGCGTTATTAACCTGGTCGTGCACATTGATCGTTTCTGCTGCCCAGCCAGATGAGGTGACAGCCATAATGGTGACAATGGATAACAGGATCTTTTTCATGGTCGAATCTCCTAAGTTTACATGCTCTGCAATATCGCTGAATGAAAAGTCAGAGATAAATGCATCGGCGTCTGAATTATCATTGATTATAAAAACCGACCTCTGTTTATCCCGTGACGGGCTGATGACATTTCTGTCACTGGGCCATACGGGGAATAACCCTCTCCCCCATACGCATAAAAAAGGACACTCCAGCGTGTCCTTTTAATATCGTCGTGTGTTTATTTATGTCTTCGCAGCCAGATTAATTTGTAGGCGGCCGGAATAATGAACAGGGATAACAGCGGAGCCGTAATCATTCCTCCAATCATCGGCGCGGCTATCCGGCTCATGACTTCTGAGCCCGCACCGGTTCCCCAGAGGATGGGCAACAGACCGGCAATGATAACCGCTACGGTCATCGCTTTCGGTCTCACGCGGAGTACCGCCCCCTGATAAAGGGCTTCATCGAGCCCTTCCGCGGTAAAGGTTTCCCGCTGGGCAAGCGCCGGATGGGCTTCAATGGCATGACGCAAATACATCAGCATCACCACGCCAAATTCTGCTGCCACCCCGGCCAGGGCAATAAAGCCGGTTCCGGTCGCCACGGACATATGGAAGCCCTGCCAGTACAGGAACCAAATTCCGCCGACCAGGGCGAATGGCAGACTCATCAGAATAAGCAGGGCCTCATCAACACGACGGAATGCCAGATATAACAAAATGAATATGATCATTATCGTCATCGGCACCATCAGTTTCAGTTTTTTATTGGCGTGCTCCAGCAATTCAAACTGTCCGGAGAAAGAGACACTGGTGCCCGGTCTTAATTTTACGTGCTGGCTGATAGCGGTTTTAATGTCGTTTACAACCGACACCATATCCCTGCCACGGGCATCAATATAAATCCAGCTGGCAGGACGGGCATTTTCCGTTTTCAGCATGGTAGGTCCGGAAACGACACGAATATCAGCGACATCGCCCAGGGTAATTTGCTGTTTCATTGGCGTCAGAATGGGCATCTGTTTCAATGCCTGTGGGCTGTTTCGGTAATCCTGAGGGTAGCGGATATTGATCGGGTAACGGGCTACGCCCTCAACCGTCTCGCCGATTGTTGCGCCACCGATGGCTGATGAGACAAACAGCTGCACATCACCCACCGTCATTCCGTATCGGGATGCTTTCTCCCGGTTGATATCCACATCGATGTAGCGTCCGCCTTCCAGACGTTCTGCCAGTGCTGAAACCACGCCCGGCACGGTTTTGGCCACCGCTTCGATACGTTGTGCCGTGACATCAATATCAGACAAAACGGTGCCAGACACCTTGATACCGATTGGGCTTTTAATGCCGGTGGAGAGCATATCTATACGGTTACGGATCGGCGGTACCCAGAGGTTAGCCAGGCCGGGCAAACGCACGGTCTTATCCAGCTCATCAACGATCTTGTCAATCGTCATTCCTGGTCGCCACTGATCTTCAGGTTTGAGCTGAAGGGTGGTTTCGACCATTTCCAGTGGCGCGGAGTCGGTCGCCGTTTCGGCCTTACCGGTCTTACCAAATACGGACGCCACTTCAGGGACGGTTTTGATTAATTTGTCTGTCGTCTGCAAGAGCGCGGCAGCCTCTGCCGGCGATACGCCAGGTAACGTTGAAGGCATGTACAGCAGATCGCCCTCATTGATCTTTGGCAGAAATTCCCCCCCGACCTGACTCAGCGGCCATATGACCGTAAAAATAGTTAACGCCGCAATCAGCAAGGTCGTTTTCGGCCAGTGGAGCACGCGAAGCAATAACGGATGATAGGCATTAATCAGCAGTCGGTTCAGCGGGTTGCTGGTCTCCGCGGGGATTTTCCCTCTGATCCAGAACCCCATCAGTATAGGAATGACGATGATTGCCAGCGCGGCCGCGCCCGCCATGGCATACGTCTTCGTGAAGGCCAGCGGCCCAAACAGGCGCCCTTCCTGTCCCTCAAGCGTGAAAATGGGGATGAACGACAAGGTGATGATCAGCAGGCTGATAAACAGCGCCGGGCCCACTTCAACGGACGCATCGGTAATGACCTTCCAGCGGGTTGCGTTGTCTATCTGCTCCCCTGGGTGTTGATGATCCCACTCTTCCAGCCGTTTATGCGCATTTTCAATCATCACAATGGCGGCATCCACCATCGCCCCCACGGCAATGGCAATCCCGCCCAGTGACATAATATTGGCGTTTAGCCCCTGGAAATGCATGACGATAAAGGCAATGCACAGGCCAAGCGGCAGAGAAACGATCGCCACCAGCGCAGAGCGGATATGCCAGAGGAACAGCGCACAGACGATGGCCACCACGATAAACTCTTCAAGGAGTTTGTTACTCAGGTTATCAATGGCGCGGTCAATTAACTGGCTGCGATCGTAGGTAGTCACCACCTCGACACCGTCTGGCAGGCTGGCTTTCAGCGTCTCCAGCTTGTCTTTCACTGCGGTAATGACTTCACGTGCGTTTTTCCCCGAGCGCAGGATCACGACGCCACCAGCAACTTCGCCCTGGCCGTTAAGTTCTGCAATGCCGCGCCGCATCTCCGGGCCCGTTTGCACGCGTGCCACATCGCGCAGATAAACCGGCACGCCGTTCTCGCCCGTTTTCAGGACGATATTATTGAAATCATCAATGGACTGAAGGTAACCGCTGGCGCGGACCATGTACTCCGCTTCCGCCATTTCAATGGATGATCCCCCTGCTTCCTGGTTAGATGATTCGAGAGCCTGTTTAACGTCGGGCAGCGTGACACCGTACTGCGCCAGCTTCAACGGGTTAACCTGAATCTGATACTGCTTAACCACGCCGCCTACTGACGCAACCTCCGCGACGTTAGGGATGGTTTTCAGTTCGAATTTCAGGAACCAGTCCTGAAGGGAGCGCAGTTCTGCAAGATCGTGTTTTCCGCTGTGATCCACCAGGGCATATTCAAATATCCAGCCGACACCGGTGGCATCTGGTCCTATTTCTGAGCTTACACCGGCAGGCAATTTGCCCTGCACCTGATTCAGGTATTCCAGAACGCGTGAGCGGGCCCAGTAGAGGTCAGTACCGTCTTCAAAAATGACATAAACATAGGAGTCACCAAACTGGGAAAAACCACGCACGGTCTTTGCGCCGGGTACCGACAGCATGGTTGTCGTGAGCGGATACGTGACCTGATTTTCAACAATCTGCGGGGCCTGACCGGGATAGCTGGTTTTTATGATCACCTGCACATCAGACAGATCGGGCAATGCATCCACAGGGGTATTGATGATAGTCCATGTTCCCCAGACGCTGAGAAACAAAGCGCCCATCATCACCAGGAAACGGTTGGCGACGGAGCGCCGGATAATCCATTCAATCATCATCGTCTCCTTAATGGCCCGAATGCGCGTCGTGAGTTTTTTCAGGATGACGCATGCGCTCCAGCGCACCGCTAATATTGGCTTCGGAGTCAATCAGGAACAGACCGCTGACCACGACAGCATCGCCTTCGTTCAGTCCGCTGCCAATCGCGGACTGTTGCTGAGATTCATGCAGAACATGAATGCTTTTCGGCACAAAACGCCCTTCCGCATCGACCACAATCACCCGCTGTTCTTTGCCCGTATCAATCACGGCCTGGGATGGGATCAGCAGCATCTCCTGGCTCCTGGCGTTCAGTTTCAGGTAGGCGTTCATGCCGGGTTTCAGACTTTCGTCTTGGTTGGAGACCTGCAGACGGACCTGCAGCGTGCGGGTAGTTTGATCCACGCTGGGGAGAATGTTCCATTTTTCAACGGCAAACGATTTATCCGGATACGCGGGCACTGAAATTTCAAACTGCGAGCTGTCTTTGAGAAGATACGCAATGGATTCCGGCACGGCCACACTGATCCAGACCGGATCCATCCCCTGTATCTGTGCCACCACGTTATCTTTGGTAATGTTCATGCCCGTGCGCAGGTTAAACGCCGTAATCACGCCATCTATGGGGGCCTTGATAGTAAAACGGGTCTGGATACTCCGGGTCGCACGCAGTCGTTGAACATCCTCTTCCGGCATGCCGGCAAGACGTAGTCGCTCCAGAACACCTTTTATCTGGGTAGGGGTTCCGCCGGTACCCGATAACAACAGGAACTCGCTTTGCGCTTCTACCCATTCCGGAATGGTGATATCGATAAGCGGCGTCCCTTTTTTAACATGATCGCCCACGGTCAGTGGGTACACCCTCTCAACGAAACCCTCAGAACGCGCCTGCACAATGACAAACTGATATTCGTTATAACTGACGTTGGCCGGTATGGTCTGGGCGTAATTCAGCGCTCCCCGCGTCACTTTCTGCGTTTTGAGTCCCAGGTTCTGAACCTGCGTCGGGTCAATACGAATACCCTCACTCCTTTTTTCGTCATTTTCATCGGCATATTTCGGCACCAGATCCATATCCATAAACGGAGACTTGCCGGGTTTATCAAACCGGGTATCCGGCTTCATCGGGTCATACCAGAAAAGTACCTTTCTCTCCGTCGTGGTCTGTTCTGTTTTTTCTGCGGGATGCACCGACTGCCAGGCGATAACTGAAATCAGCCCTCCTGCAATAAGGCTGCCGATGATGACGGCAGCAAACTTTATTCTTAAAGAGGCCATGCTTTTTCTCGCTATTTAATGCTCTTGAGTAAAGAGATATTGCCCTGCTGAACAAACGTGAAATTAACGTGGCTGCCGGCTTTTAAGGCGAGAAGCGTTTCGTCTGCCTGGACAAAGGTGAAACGCATGGTCATGGCGGGCCAGCCAATCGCTGGAATAGCATCATGCGCGATAGTGATTTTTTTAGTGCTCAGATCAACCGCTTTCACCACGCCGGTTCCCGCGATGACCTGCTCTGGCGTGGCTTGTGCTGCTGTGCTCATCTCCCCGTGCTGATGTGTTTCAGCATGCAGGCCTGCAGAAAATATAACGGAGAGTGCGCCCAGTACGACCGCGTTAAATAAACTGTTCATTTTTCATTTCCTGATGGAGTAATTAAAAGGAATTACTCAACCCAACCGCCACCCAGCGCGGTGAATAAGTTAATTTCATTCACCTGTCGGGAATAGATAAGGTCGAGAATGGTTTGTTGTGTTGCAAAAAGAGAACGTTCAGCATCGAGCACTTCAATGTAACTGACCGCGCCACTGGAATATAAACCTCTGGCTCGCTGCAGGGTGATGTGTAGCGAATCAAGATAACGTTGCTGGGCGTCGAGTTGCTGACTGATGCTGTCCCGCAATGCGAGCGCGTCGGCGACCTGTTTAAAAGCCGCCTGAATTTTTTGTTCGTAATTGACGATTGACTGCTGCTGGCGAATTTCAGCCAGTTTGAGATTGGCTTTATTCCTTCCGGCATTAAAAACAGGAATGTCAATTTTCGGAATAAAATTCCACATCCCGCTTCCTGCGGTGAAGAGGCTGGATAATTCCGTACTGCTTGCTGAAAGCCCGCTGGTTAGCGTAATAGACGGGAAAAAGGCGGCGCGCGCCGCGCCAATATTGGCATCAGCCGCTTTCAACTGATACTCCGCTTCCATAATGTCCGGGCGCTGAAGCAATATTTCTGACGGCAGACGAGGCGGCAGTTTGACGGGTGAAATCTCATCGACGCTGCCTCCTTTCTCTGCCGGCAGCGCGCGATAGGTTCCCAGAACCTGCTGCAGGGCATTATTGGCCTGAGCCAGCTCGCCTTCTCTTTTCGCTATTTCTGCACGGGTACTTTCAATCTGCCCCCGGGCCTGTTCAAGTGCCAGAACGTTGGTGCTGCCCGTTACCAGCTGTTGTTCAACAAAAGCCCAGGATTGTTGATAGTTTTTTAGCGTATCGCGGGCAATACGACGTTGTTTGTAGGCCAGCTGCTGGCTGAAATAGCTCAGCGACACGCTGGAGACAAGCAGGATATGCACGGCACGGCGAGCCTCCTCGCTGGCAAAATAGTTCTGTCTGTCAGCATTACTCATATTCCTGAGCTTGCCGAAGAAATCGAGTTCGTAACTGAGGTTCAACCCTGCGTCGTACTGCTGTGTGGTCGGCTTGTCCGTTTTCAGCCCACCGCTGTAGGTCACACCTGACGAGGCATTCAGCTGCGGATACCGGTCGGCATCCGTCACGTTGAACTGCGCGCGCGCCTCTTCAACCTTAAGGGCGGCCATTTTTAAATCACGGTTGTTATTCAGGGCTTCGGCGATCAGTGCTGCAACCTGAGGATCGGTAAAAAAGCTACGCCATCCGCTGTCGTGATACCCCACCACCACCGGCGTGAGGCTATTTCGGGATAACGAGAACTGCTGCGGAACCGGTGCTGGCGGACGCGCATATTCTGGTGCCAGCGAGACGCAGCCTGCCAGGAAAAATATTGTGCTAATGCTAAGTCGTTTTAATGTGCACATCACGCTTCTCGTCCAGGCAGACCTGGTAAATGTTTCAAATGAAGTCCAGAGTATTACCAGGGTTACTCTACAGCGTGCTTCCTGTTTGCCTGGTGACAGGATAATGACAATGTTGTCATTCTTAACGTAAGTCATTGATAACGGCTTAAGGCTCTCTAGAATGTCCAGAGCAGCCAGTCAGGGGAGCAAGATGAAAATACTGATCGTTGAAGACGAGATAAAAACCGGGGAGTACCTCAGCAAGGGGCTAACTGAAGCGGGGTTTGTGGTAGACCACGCTGACAATGGCCTGACCGGATATCATCTCGCCATGACCGCCGAGTATGACCTCCTGATTCTGGATATCATGCTTCCCGACGTGAACGGCTGGGATATCATCCGCATGCTACGTTCTGCCGGGAAGGGAATGCCGGTTCTGTTACTCTCAGCCCTTGGCACTATTGAACACCGGGTGAAGGGTCTTGAACTGGGCGCGGATGATTACCTGATCAAACCCTTTGCCTTTGCGGAGCTTCTCGCCCGCGTCAGGACGCTTCTGCGACGGGGCAATACGGTGATCACGGAAAGCCAGTTTCAGGTGGCTGATCTGATGATTGATCTTGTGTCCAGAAAGGTGAGCCGCGCGGGAAACCGCATCCTGCTGACCAGCAAAGAGTTCAGCCTGCTGGAGTTTTTTATGCGACACCAGGGGGAAGTGCTGCCCCGCTCCCTGATTGCATCCCAGGTCTGGGACATGAATTTTGACAGCGACACCAACGCGATTGATGTCGCCGTCAAACGGCTTCGCGCGAAAATAGACAATGATTATGAGCCGAAGTTGATCCAGACGGTCCGCGGCGTGGGGTACATGCTGGAGGCACCGGATGCGCGTTAAATTACCCAGACGCCCTTTCTCATTAGCCCTGAGGCTGACGTTTTTTATCAGCCTCTCCACGATACTGGCATTTTTCGCCTTCACCTGGTTTATGCTGCACTCCGTTGAAAAGCATTTTGCCGAGCAGGATATCAACGATCTGCAGCAAATCAGTACCGCGATGCACCGTATCCTGCAGTCCCCGGCAGATCCGGACGAGAAGAAAATCAGTAAAATCAAAGAGTCAATTGCCAGCTATCGCAACGTTGCGGTTCTGCTTCTCGACGCGCGTGGAGAGGTGTTGTTCAGTACGGCGCAGGGGGCAGCGTTACGCCCTGCCGTGAACACGGCGGCATTCAGCACGCACAGCCGGGCACGGGATGTGTTTCTCTGGACGGTAGATGCCCCCACCCTGCAGAGTCATTCCGGCGCTGAGATGAAAAGTGACACGTACCGGATTATCGCCTCGTCAGGCATGGCGACGCTGCAGGGAAAAGCGCAGAATTACGTGATGCTGATCGGGCTTTCTATTAATTTCCATCTCCATTACCTCGATGCGCTGAAAAAGAACCTGATTGCGATTGCCGTGGTGATCAGCCTGCTGATTATTCTTATCATTCGAATCGCGGTCCGTCAGGGACACCTGCCGCTGCGTAACGTCAGCAATGCCATTAAAAATATCACCTCTGAAAATCTCGATGCGAGGCTGGAACCGTCGCGCGTTCCGGTTGAACTGGAGCAACTGGTGATTTCGTTCAACCATATGATTGAAAAGATTGAAGATGTGTTCACCCGCCAGGCGAATTTTTCTGCCGATATCGCCCACGAAATCAGAACCCCCATCACCAATCTGGTGACCCAGACTGAAATCGCACTCAGCCAGAACCGGACGCCGAAAGAGCTGGAAGATATCCTCTACTCAAGCCTTGAAGAGTATAACCGGATGACCCGGATGGTCAGCGATATGCTGTTCCTGGCGCAGGCGGATAATAATCAGCTGATCCCGGACAGGGTGATGTTTGATTTAAGCGCGGAGGTCATTAAAGTCTTTGATTTCTTCGAGGCCTGGGCGGAAGAACGTCATATCACGCTGACGTTTCACGGGATGCCCTGCCTGATCGAAGGCGATCCGCAGATGTTCAGACGCGCAATCAACAACCTGTTATCCAATGCCCTGCGCTATACGCCGGAAGGTAAGACGGTGACCGTCTCGATCGCCGAACGGGAAAGCGATTTTGAGCTGATGATTGCCAACCCCGGGAAACCTGTCCCGCAAGAACATTTACCCAGGCTGTTTGACCGTTTTTACCGGGTGGATCCTTCCAGGCAGCGAAAAGGCGAAGGCAGCGGGATTGGTCTTGCCATTGTGAAGTCAATTGTCACCGCGCATCATGGCAAAGTCCGCGTCGAATCGGATGCTCAGTCGACACGCTTTATCTTGTCCGTGCCTAAGCGGGTTACTCAGCACTGAGTGGTTGCTGCACAGTCCGACACACGTCCAGCACTTTCTCTCTCAGCCAGCGGTGCCCCGGATCCCTTTCCATTCGCGGGTGCCACATCTGCGATACCGTAATGGTTCGAGTTTTAAATGGCAGTTCAAAGACATGCACACTCTGCGCCATCGGCTGGTTCAGCAGATACAATGCCGGAACCATGGCGATCAGATCGGACGCCAGCGCCACGGATAACGCCGTCGGGAAACCGGGCACGACGCTGGCAATTTTGCGCTTCATCCCCACTTCAGCCAGCGCATCGTCGACAAAGCCGTGTAGCGACCCGTCGGGCGCGGCAACCACGTGGCCCCAGGAAACATAATCGTGAAGGCTGACCGCGGGGTGTGCCGCCAGCGGATGTCCCTTACGCACCGCGGCAATGAACCGATCCTGAAATAATCGCTGCAGGCGTATTTCAGGTCCCATGTTGCTCTGCACGCCAATTTCCAGGTCAACCAGCCCTTCCCGTAGATAGCGTGACGTTTTCTCGGGCTTCGGCGAGAACCGAATACACACATCGGGCGCAGCTTCGGCCACGGCGGCAATCAGCAATGGGCCAAATGCGACCACAAAACCATCATTGGCTCTGATGGTGAACAGCCGCTCGAGGTCTTCCACCTTCAGCGTTTCAGTGGAGGGCTGCAGTACGGCTCTTGCCTCATACACGGCCCCTCGGGCTCGCTCCCGGGTGGCCTCGGCCCAGGGCGTCAGCACCATATTACGCCCTGCCCGCACCAGGATCGGGTCGCCGGTCACCTCTCGCAGCCTGCTCAGGGTACGGCTCATGGCTGACGTACTCAGGTTTAAACGCCGCGCCGCGCCCGCCACGCTGGCTTCGGCCAGCAGAACGTCGAGGGCGACAAGCAAATTAAAATCCGGATCGGACATGATGCATCCTCAGATAAGGCGTTGTATGCAACTGAACAGTGCAACTGCTGCGTCTTCCGCCTTGTATATCCCATGATTATAGTTTCGTCATCAACATTCTTTCCGGAGTTACGACGATGACGCTATTTTCAAACCAGCCCGGCGACGAAGGATTGCCCGGCCATGAACGCGCTCGGGTGATGGCCGCGGTAATGACGACCACGCTGATGGGCGTTTTTGATGGCACCATGATCAACATTGCCTTGCCTTCGATGGCAAGCGCAATGCAGGTGCCCGCGAATGTGGCCGTCTGGTTCGCCAATGGGTATCTGTTGTCCGCGGCCATGACTCTGGCCATCTTCGCCGCCCTTGCGGCCCGCGTTGGCTACCGCCCGGTATTTCTGACCGGACTTGCCGTCTTTACACTCACCTCGCTCGGCTGCGCGCTGGCCCGCACCCCGGACATGCTGATCGGGATGCGGATATTGCAGGGGATTGGCGGGGCGGCCACACTGAGTATTGCCCCGGCGATACTGCGCGCCGTCTTCCCCGGTCGACTGCTTGGCCGCATTCTGGGACTGCACGCCCTGCTGATCGCCTCCAGCACGGCCATTGCACCCGTACTGGGCGGGACGATCCTGGACGTACTGCGCTGGCAGTGGTTATTCGCCATTAACCTTGTTCCCGGAACGATTGCCCTGCTGTTGGCCTGGAAGGCCTTACCACGACAACTGGCTTCAGATCCCTCTCCGTTCGATGCCCCGGGCGCACTGCTCTCCGCGGTCCTGTTGGGGGCGATGATCATGACGGCCAACAGTTTCCAGCGTGCTTCGCACCACATCAGCCACGAGGCCATCAGCTGGGCGCTGCTCGCCACGATTAGCGCCATCACCTTTGTCTGGCATATTCGCCGCGCCCGAAGCCCCATACTGCCTCCCGTTATTTTTCACAATGGACGCTTTACGCTCGCCGCGCTCACGTCGCTGGCCTCGTTTGTGAGCCAGGGCATCACCTTTATCGCCCTGCCGTTCCTGTTTCAGAGCGTATATGGCTACAGTCCGGTGGTCTCCGCGCTGCTGTTCACGCCCTGGCCGATAGGCATCGTACTGATTGCGCCGCATGCGGGCCGCTGGGCAGACACAATTTCAGCCCCGCTGATATCTACCCTCGGGCTTATCGTGTTTGTGGTGGGATTGATCCTGCTCGCGACACTGCCCGCCAGCCCTTCCGCTTGGAATATCTGCCTGCGAAGCCTGGTGAGCGGGATCGGTTTTGGCTGTTTCCAGAGTCCCAATAACCGGGAAATGCTCTCTAACGTGGTGCGGGAGTATGCCAGCTACGCATCCGGCGTACTGGCTATCGTGCGGACGTTTGGACAATGCCTGGGGGCTGCCGTGGTCGGCGTTCTGCTGGCCACAACGCAGAATCAGCCGGCTTTTGACGATCGGGCCGTTCATTATTCACTGTGGATTGCGGTCATTGCTTCGGCGGTTTCTGTCGTGTTTAGCGTGAGCCGGCTGCGCGCCACGCGTCAGGCTACGGCATAAACACGGTGCAGCGCACTACGCGCTGCACCTGTGATTTACTCCAGCGCCAGCAGCGCAAAACTCGCCAGCCAGTGTCCGCCGCTGTAGTGGCTTCCCACCACATGCTCGACGCTTGCCGCCAGATGTCGGTTGACTGCCTCGCGCAGCGCCTGTTGTCCCGGATGGTTATCGGGCAACGCGCGGGCAATATGCTTCATGCACCAGGCGCGGCTGAGGTTTAACCCATCCAGATGGGCAATTTTCGGGTCGGTACGATCGCTCACTTCTGCCGGGTGCATCAGGGCCGAAACAGACCCCACATCAGGAAGAAAGGCGTCAAACCACGTCGGGAAATGCTCCGCCACCTTACTCATCAACAGCGCTTCCGTCAGCGCGCCGGAAATATACTCATCACCACCCGGTTCATAGTGAGCCGGGTAATGCGTGTCAGCCAGATAAAAGCGCGTCGCCGCCGTCAGAATAGCCTGTTCAAGGGCGTTATCCTGCACTGCACGGGCGTAATCAATCCCCAGCGCCAGCGCAAAAGCGGTGTTGTAATGCGTACCGACACGGATCGGATAGGTGAGTTTGCTGAGGTAATCCACCAGCCTGTCGCGAATGTCCTGCGTTAACGGCTGCAGTGTCTGATACCAGCTGGCGGCCTGAGGTAACGCGGACTGCTTCAGCTCCTGCGCCAGCGCCAGAAGCCAGCCGTAGCCATAAGGGCGCTCGAACGAGGCGCGAAACGGTGCCTTGAAATAGGCCAGCTCTTTCGCCACCTTCTCCTGCGTGATGTGTTCATCAAACAGGGCGACAATTTCATCCCGGCACGACAGTTCAGGGTAAAGCCGCACGCAGCGCAGCAGCAGCCAGTAGCCGTGCACCGCCGAGTGCCAGTCGAAGCAGCCATAAAAAATGGGGTGCAGTTCGCGGGGTGGCAGGACATCACCGTCATCATTAAGCAGGTGCATAATGTGGTTCGGATATTCCTGGCGTAAATAGGTCAAAGGCATGCGGGCAAACGCGTCGGCCTGGTGTTGCGTTAATTCCATATCAGCTCCTTAGATCGTTGCCGCGCTTAGCGAAAAACGAGGAAATACATTAAGAACACGTTGACCACCAGCAGGGTTAACGCCGTTGGGATCTGGATCTTGATCACCTGGTACTTATCTTTAAGCTCCAGCAGCGCGGCCGGAACGATATTAAAGTTGGCCGCCATCGGCGTCATCAACGTGCCGCAATAGCCCGCGTACATGCCAATCGCCAGCAGCGGTGCCGGGTTACCATGATGAACGTTAATCAGGAACGGCAAGGCGATACCGGCGCTGAGCACCGGGAATGCCGCGAAGGCGTTGCCCATGATCATGGTGAAAAGCGCCATGCCCATGCAGTAAATCACCACCAGCATGAACCGGCTATCGGGGTTCACAAACAGGCTAACGACCTTCTGGACTGATTCGCCGGTGTTCGCCACCACAAACACCCCGCCCAGCATGGCCAGCATCTGTGGCAAAATCACCGCCCAGCCAATGGTGTCGACCAGGCGCCGGGACTGGCGAATAGCCTGCAATGGCGTGCCTTTTGTCAGCCACCAGCCGGTCAGGATCGCCGCCACACAGGCGACGCACAGTGCCGCCAGCGTGAGCTGTTTCTGGTCAAGAAGGAATACGCCCCCTATCGACACCCCTTTCAGGAATAATGTCCCGATCACCGTAACCACCGGGATCATCAGCGCAGGCAGGAACAGCCAGTTTTTCAGCCGCGTTGACGAGGCTTCGCGCTCGGCATCGGTAGCCATTTTATAGTGTCCTTTGCCGACCAGACCAAAGCCCGCCAGCAGTGCAATCACAATGACGCAGCCGCCGATGATTCGATAAGCAAGGGATTTGCCCAGCTCCTGCACCATCAGGTCGCCAAACAGGAAGATCCCGCCGAACAGGAACCAGAATAGCGCAGTGGTAAAACGTTTAGGATTCGCGCGATCGCGCAGGGTCATCACGACCAGCAGCATCACGACAAAGCCGATCAGGTAATACACGCGGTTAATGGTGATCAGGGTCATCATGGCGCGATCTCCTGTGTACCCTGCTCAGCGCGCCAGGACATAACGTCACGACGGATGCTGGCATCCAGACGCAACAGGCGCGTCATATGAATAATCAATGCCGCGATGGCGGTCGGAATGGCCCACAGACCGATATGCAACGGTTCAATGCCCTGTATCCCATTCTCTTTCAGGAAAGCGTCGATCAGCAGCACCGCGCCAAACGCGATAAAAATATCTTCGCCAAAGAAAACCGCGATGTTGTCGCACGCCGCGGCATGCGCTTTGATCTTGTCCCGGATATGTTGCGGCAGTTCGCCATACTCATTGAGCGCTGCGCCTTCGGCCATCGGTGCCAGCAGCGGACGAACGGTCTGAGCATGCCCACCCAGCGACATCAATCCCAGCGCGGCCGTCCCTTCACGCGCCACAAAATAGAGCATCAGAATACGTGCCGAGGTGGCGCTGGCAATCTTTGCCACCCACGCCTGCGCCCGCTCTTTCAACCCGTAATATTCCAGCAGGCCAATAACCGGCAGGATCAGAATAAAGGTCGCCAGGGAACGACTGTTGACGAACTTCTCGCCAAAGGTCTCCAGCAACATCCCAAAATCCATGCCAACCAGCAGTCCGGTAGCCAGCCCCGCCACCACAACCACCAGTAGCGGGTTGAAACGCAGAGCAAAACCAATAACCACCACCGGTATACCGATGAGCGGCAACAGTGTCGAACCGTCCATAAACGTTTACCCTATCCAAAGTGAGCGTTGCGCGCCGGCGGCTATTTTTTTAATACTTCGCATCATGGCGAAGCGGGATGCAGTGCGGCGCGCGATGTTGTGTTTTGCGTCAGGCTCCGCAGAACCTGCACTAAAAAGCTATATCTGAACCACAAAAACATGTAAACAATTTATCAATAAAATGTTCTTATTTTATCGATGAGTTTACATTTCCGGGCCAACGTCACCCCCCGTAAGGAACGTTATGACTGCAAAGAAGAGTGCTGGATCATCAAATCACGACGATATAACCGATGGCCGTATCGTGTCCTCTCGCCATCTGGTATCGGAACGTTGCGCGGAATTATCAGAGCTGGAGTACGCGTTGATCATGACCAGCAACGCGTTTAACAAATGGATGGTGCGCTGCATGACCGCAGCCGGTGAGCCAGATATGGGCGCTTTTGATGTCTCGCTTCTGCATCACGTGAACCACCGCGATCGCAAGAAAAAGCTGGCCGACATCTGTTTTGTCCTGAACGTGGAAGATACCCATGTGGTGACGTATGCACTGAAGAAGCTGGTCAAGGCGGGCTACGTGACGAGTGAAAAAGCCGGAAAAGAGCTCTATTTCTCAACGACGAAGGAAGGGAAAGCGCTATGCATGAAATACCGCGACGTGCGGGAAGCGTGCCTGATCAATATCCATGCGGAGAGCGGGATTTCCGGAGCGTCTATTGGTGACACCGCGCAGCTGCTCCGGACCATATCTTCCCTGTATGACACCGCCGCGCGGGCAGCGGCATCACTGTAGTTAAGGGCGTCTGAAAAGCGAAATACTTCGTCCGGCCAGATGGTATTCCACGGCTTTGGTGATGACCGTCCCGGGGACAACGTCATCCGCCGTGGAGAGTTCCAGTACCCAGCCTCCTTCGCCAAACTGGGGGATCTGGAACGGCACGGTGCCTTCAAACGGGTTAAACAGCATCAGCACATCGTGCCAGAGGCCCGGCTCCTGTCTGAGGTCCGGTCTGCTGATGGATACGCCGAGGGTTGAACCTTCATCCCACTGCTCATCCTGCTGCGGGCCGCCGCCGGCGTTAAACCAGCGGATCTCAAGTCCGTCGCGCCAGCTTTCTCGCCGCAGCAATGGCTGTTTCGCGCGAAGGGCAATCAGATGGCGGGTAAAGTCGCGCAGGGCAGTGTCGTTTTCCGATAACCCCTTCCAGTCGATCCAGGAGATCTCGCTGTCCTGGCAATACCCGTTATTGTTCCCCTTTTGCGTACGGCCAAACTCGTCTCCGGCCAGCAGCATTGGCGTGCCGTGAGAGAACAACAGCGTGGTGAGGAAATTACGCTTCTGCCGCTCCCGGGTAGCGATAATATCCGGATTCTCTGTCGGCCCTTCCTCTCCGTAGTTATACGACCGGTTATCGTTATGCCCGTCGTTATTGTCTTCACCATTGTCGGCATTATGCTTTTCGTTGTAAGACACCAGGTCGTTCAACGTAAAGCCGTCGTGGGCGGTGATAAAGTTGATGCTGGCCCACGGACGGCGTCCGCGCAGATCGTACAAGTCACCGGAACCGAGCAGGCGCGCGGCGAAGTCGTTAGACACGTTATCGCCCTTCCAGTACTCACGTACGGTATCGCGGTATTTGTCGTTCCACTCCCCCCAGCCTGGCGGGAAGCCGCCGACCTGATAACCACCGGGGCCGATATCCCAGGGCTCACCAATCAGCTTCAGACGGGATAACACCGGATCCTGCGTGACGGCATCGAAAAAGCCACCGCGCGGATCAAAGCCTTCGGGCTCACGGCCCAGAATTGTCCCGAGGTCGAAACGGAAACCGTCAATATGCATCGATTCGGCCCAGTAGCGCAGTGAATCCATCACCATCTGCAGCACTCTCGGGTGGGAGGTATTCACCGTATTCCCCGTGCCGGTGTCGTTAATGTAATACCGGTGTTGATCGGGTAAGGTGCGGTAATAGCTGAAGTTATCGATGCCCTTAAACGACAGCGTTGGGCCGAGCTCATTGCCTTCTGCCGTGTGGTTATAGACAACATCGAGGATCACCTCGATGCCTGCGTCATGGTAGGCGCGCACCATATCGCGAAAACCCTGGATCCCCGCCGGACCGTAATAGCGTGACGCCGGTGCAAAGAAGCCGAGCGTGTTGTAGCCCCAGAAATTTTTCAGCCCCCTGTCGAGCAGGTGTTGATCGTCCGGGAACCAGTGAACCGGCAGCAGTTCAACCGAGGTGATGCCAAGGCTTTTGATGTAATCGACCGAGGCTTTGTGTCCCATCCCTTCAAACGTACCGCGCAGTTCAGGCGGAATCGCCGGGTTAAGCTGGGTAAAGCCCTTCACGTGGCTCTCATACACAACGGTATTCGGCCACGGAATGGTTGGCCGGTTATCATCCTGCCAGTCAAAAGCATTGGGGTCGATGACCTTGCATTTTGGCGTGAACGGCGCGCTGTCGCGGGTATCAAAACTGAGGTCGAGATCGTCATGACCCAGCTCATAGCCGAAATGGGCGTCGTTCCAGTCGATATCGCCCACCAGTTCACGGGCATACGGATCGATAAGCAGTTTATTGGGGTTGAAGCGATGCCCGTTTTCCGGGTCATACGGGCCGTAAACACGATAGCCGTACAGCGCGCCAGGCTTCAGATCCGGCACATAGCCGTGCCACACTTCATGGGTATATTCCGGTAGCTCCAGCCGGGCGATTTCGGTTTTTCCTGAAGGGTCAAACAGACAGAGCTCAACCCGCTCCGCATGTGCTGAAAACAGCGCAAAGTTGACCCCCTTCCCGTCATAATTTGCGCCTTGCTGCTGGCCATGACCGGCCCGAATTTCAAACGTATTATCCTTTGGCATTTTTTGTTCTCCACGATCATTCGCAGGTAAGCAGAACCATTAAGCATCCCGTTTCAGACGTTACATCCAGCGTCTCTTGCAGAACCCGGCTTTCACCGGTGAACAGATCCCGGTAGCGTTTTCCTGCCAGCGCATCGGGTATAGCAATAGTGGTATTGGCCCACAGTGCTTCATGGGTTGTCACGTCGAAGACCAGCCGCGGCACGGCAACAACCAGCGCCTCCTCGTCTTTCACGCGTGCATAAACAATCAGGTTCTCCGCCCGCTCGCCGCTCACCTTCAGCGGCAGCCAGTCACCGTAATGGAATAGCGCGGCATAATGCGGACGAAGCCGTAACAGCGTGGCGGTGACATATTGCTTAACGCTTCCGTCTCGCCAGCATTCCGGGCGGGCAAATACCCCGGCATCCGCCGTGCTGAGGTGGTGCACCAGCGCGGGGAAATCCGGTTCCCGTCGGTTATCCGGGTCGACAAGGCTAAAGTTAAGCGCTTCGCAGCCCTGATAGATGTCCGGTACCCCAGGTGCGGTGAGTTTGATCACCGTCTGGCTGAGGCTGTTCATCAGCCCGGCACGGATAAAGGGCTGCATCGCCTCACTGAAATCCTTCAGGAACAGCGTGTTGTCCGGTGAAAGCAGATGCCGGGCATAGCTCAACACCACGCTCTCATAGCTTTCGTTGCTGTCTATCCAGTCTGTGCGTTGTTTGGCTTCGCGTAGCGCTTTCTCCAGGAAGCCGAGGAAGCGCTCTTCGAGTGATTTCAGCCCGTCGACATCGTCAGGTGACAGCGTGGCGGGCCAGACGCCGGCCAGAGCCTGATAAATCATCCAGGTATCGGCAGCGTTCGGCGCGGTACCGTCGCTCAGAAAACGCACGTGGGTTTGATTCATCTGCCGCCAGCGGGCCAGATTTTCGCCCCACTGTTCCGGCGCTTCCGTCAGGGTATAGAGGCGTGCCCGGGCATCTTCACCGCGCTTCGTGTCATGGGTGGATGTCCCGAGTAAGGCGTCAGGCTGACGGGCAAGACGGATGCGCATTTCCTGATGAAAACGCGATAGCGAAAAGGCGCGCGGCGTCGGGTCTGCCCCCACTTCGTTAAGCGCCAGCTCCAGGTTATGGCGAAAGAACAGCGTATCTTCCACGGATTTCGCCATCAGTGGCCCGGTGAGCTGCTGGAAGCGGGTTCTGAAACGAGCCGCGTCGTCGTGGCAATTTTCAGGAAGATCGCCGGTGAGAATGCACACGATCAGGCTCAGGGCCGCTTCAGAGGTGTTAACGCTTGCGACAACGCGATTGAGCAGCGCCACGTCAGAGGCGGTTAATCCTTCACGGGTGCCGTAGGTCCGATACACCGGAAACGCGATCAGCAGCTCGCGCAACGCATGGTGGATCTCATCGGGTTGCAGTTCAACCGCATTGCGTCGGGCAAGATCGGTGGCGATAGTTAACAGGGTAGTGAATTCGCCCTCAAAATTGCGATCGATCATCAGCCCTTTGGCATCCCGTAACGCTGCAAACCGATCAACGGTTTCCCCGAGCGTGTCGTCATGGATTTTCTCCAGGCGGTCCAGGCGGCTGTCGTCCACCAGAACTTCCGCCAGCGAGGCAATAAACTCGTACCCCGTGGTGCCGGAAACTGGCCATTCGACGGGCAGCTGTTCCCCTTTGGCGAGAATTTTTTCAACTGTGATGTAACAGGCCGGTCCGGTTGCCTGGCGCAGACGCTGCAGATAGCCCAGCGGATCGGCCAGACCGTCGATATGGTCAATTCGCAGACCGTCAACGACGCCAGAATGAACCAGTTCAAGGATCAATCGGTGTGTATCACTAAATACCGACGCGTCTTCAACCCGCACGCCCACCAGGCCGGTGATTTCGAAGAAACGCCGCCACGAGAGCTGTTTCGGGGCTTCACGCCAGGACATCAGCCTCCAGTTCTGGGCCTCGTGCAGCGCCGCAAGGCTTTTACCCTCCACAAAGGTCCCGGGGTTAAGAGGATAGGCGGTGTCGTAGTAGACCAGCGCGGCTTTGTCCGTGACAGGGTCACGTTTTAAAGTGATCGCACCCTTTTCAAGCTCCGCCTCAAAGGTGTCGCCCAGAAACGGCAGCGTAAGCGGCCGTGACCAGTCAATATCGAAATAGCGTGCGTAGCGGCTCTGTTTGCCATGCTCAATCACGTCTCGCCACCAGTGATTCTCCAGCGAGGTCGACATGTGGTTAGGCACAATATCCAGTATCAAGCCCATTCCCGCCTGCCTGAGCGCGGCCGCCATACGGTCGAATCCTTCTCGTCCGCCAATGGCGGGGTCGATTTCATTCGGGTCGGTCACGTCATAGCCGTGCGTAGAGCCGGTCGTGGCGGTAAACACAGGTGAGGCGTAAAGATGGCTGATGCCGAGATCTTTCATATACGGCACCAGTTCCACGACACGGTCAAACGTCATGCCGTTACGGAACTGAATACGGTAGGTCGCGGAAGGGATCATAACGATGCTTCTCCATCAGCAAAGCGAACAACAATACTGTTCGGCGGTAACACCTCGTTCACCTCCGGCCAGCTAAAGAGCGTTTCTCCTGCCAGTGCAGGCACATCAACAGCCTTATTGCCGGTATTGAACGCCAGAGACAACGTTCCGGTCGGGAATCGCCAGCTCACTGCAATCATGCCGGGTGCCGTCCTGATGACCTTGCCCTCCACCGTGACGCCCTTTCGCAGTAACGGAACGATATGATGATGGCGCAACGTCAGCAGCGTTCGCGTGAAGCGCAGCCACGTTTTGCCGTCATCGGTGGCGACCTTATTCCAGTCAATTTTGGAGCGAACAAAGGTCTGCACGTCATTCGGGTCGGGGACGGACGCACCGTGCCCGGCATGGCCGGTAAACTCTTTTGCGCGCCCTTCCCGCACGGCTTTAGCAAGCTCACCGTGAAAATCGGTAAAGAACAAAAACGGATTGGTTTCACCAAACTCTTCCCCCATAAACAGCAGCGGAATATGGGGCGAAAGCAGCAGTGCAGCAAGCAACACCCGTGTTTTATCGGCCCCCGCGAGGGCGATCAGTCTCTCTCCCTGAGCGCGGTTGCCGGTTTGATCGTGGTTTTGAATAAAATCGACAAAAAACTGTGGCGGCTGCGTGTGACATTCCACGCCGCGCGATTTGCCGGTCTGGAGAGAAACCTCGCCCTGATAGACAAAACCTTCCGTCAGCGCACGGGCGAGTTTTTTCTCCGGTTCAAAGGCAAAATCCTGGTAGTACGCATGCGTTTCGCCGGTGGCAAAGACATGCGCGGCATTATGAAAGTCATCGTTCCACTCCGCGGTAAAAAGCGGTGTCGCACCGTGTGCGTCGCGCGGATGCAGGAAGATAACGTTACGGCTGTCTTCGGTGGTGAGATGGATCTGCCGCCCGGGGATAGCCTCGCGAATGCGTTCGGCAATCTCCTGCAGGATGTGTTTATCCGACGCGTCTTCAATCTGGTCGATGGCGTCAAACCGTAATCCATCAAGATGGTATTCCGTCAGCCAGAACAGCGGGGCTTCGGTAATGTATTGCCTGACCGGCTCAGTCTCGTAAGCAATCCCGTTGCCCCAGGGCGTCATCCGTTCCGCGTCGAAAAACGCGGGTGACAGCACAGGCAGATAATTGCCTTCCGGGCCGAAGTGGTTAAGCACAATATCCAGCACGACAGAAAGCCCAAGCCCATGCGCAGCATCGATAAAGGCGTGGAAGTCTTCTGGCGTGCCATAGGCAGCGTGCGGTGCATACAGCAATACCCCGTCATATCCCCAGCCGCGCGATCCGCCAAACTGTGAGACGGGCATGACTTCAATCTGGGTAATGCCAAGTTCAGCCAGGTAAGGCAGTTTTTCAATGGCGGCCCGGAAGGTGCCCTCCGGGGTAAAGGTGCCGATGTGCAGCTCGTAAATCACCGTGTCTTCCCACGGACGCCCTGCCCACTCCCGGTTGCCGGGCGGATACCGTCTGGCATCGATAACAACCGAGGGACCGTTAACATCCCCAGCCTGGGCGCGCGACGCCGGATCGGGAACGGCCATGCCGTCCGGCAAAACATACTGATATTCTGTGCCGTGCGTGACGCCGGGGACGTCAATCTGGAACCAGCCGCTGCCGACCGCCGTCATTGGCAAGTCGTTTTCTGCCAGACGTAGCGTAAGTTCTTTCTGTCCTTCTGCCCAGACGCGAAAACGTACAACGTCATTGGAAATAAACTCAGCACCCCAGTGTTTTTGAAATGTCCTGAATTCCATTCATTGTCCTCGAATGACCCACATTTTACGCGGAATGAAGTACAAGCTTAGTTCAGGATCAAAAGAGTGTTACGCCAGCGGTTTTAATGGCTTCATCTATTATTTATAAAAATATTCGCCATAAGGAATACCATGCAGATTCGAAAAGGATTAAATACCGACCTCGCACGTCTTGAATGCTGTGACTTTTCATTCACCGTCAGTCACGTTGCGCGGGAGCCTTTTATACATTGTGATTTGCATATCGACGCTGTCGCCGTGCCTTATCATAAAACGTATGAGCTCGATATGCAGACCCTTGAAAATCATTGCGTTAATCCGGATGCCATATTTCTTGTGGCCGAAACAGATGAGGGAGAAATTGCCGGTTTTATCACCGCCTCAATGAGCTGGAATAAATTTATCGCCGTTGACTATATTGCCGTTGAGCGCACGAAACGCAGAGCTGGCGCGGCGCAAAAATTGATGGCGGCCGCACACGTGTGGGCGCGGAGCGTCAACGCGGCTGGATTAAGGCTTGAAACCCAGAATGTGAATGTTTCTGCCTGCCTGTTCTACCGTCATTATGGCTTTACGTTAGGCGGATACGATCGTTTCCTCTACAACGCATTACCGGAAAAAGACGAAATCGCCCTGTTCTGGTATTACATGCTGATCTGACTCTGGCTCTAACGGATATTGGCGGACGAAAGCGATTTGTCTGAAAATTATCCACCCGGCGCTCAAAGGAATGTGCGTCAGAATATGACTCGCCTGCCTCCCTTCATTTTTCTGTCACTTAACTTCAATACGCTTACATGATTTTGATAATGACGTTAAGGAAAGAAGAGTGAATTCAATGGCTAAGGCATTACTGCTGGCATTACCTGTTTTGAGCGCGACCGCCACGGCAGCCGACCACGAAATCTGTGAGCCGAAAGCGTATGAGATGGCGCTGCGCTATCAACAGAAGTCGGCAGAAATCATGGCACTTCAGCTGCAGACCTATCGTTTCGCCACCGAGCGTTTTAACGAAAAAATAAAAGGGCTGACTGCGCCTGAGAACTATGCCGTTGTGATGGATCTTGATGAAACGGTGCTGGATAACACTCCGTTACTGGCGCGTGATGCCGAACAGTGCCACGACTACACGAAATGGGACACCTGGAGTGACTGGGAAAAGCAGGGAAAACCGGGATTAATTCCTGGCGCGAAGGCGTTTCTTGATCGCGTGAATCAAAGTAAGGTCCGTATTTATTATGTATCTGACCGCATGCAGGAAAACAAAGCAGATACGCTCAATACGTTAAAATCCCTTGGCTTACCGCAGGTTTCAGAGGATAGCGTTCTGCTCGATACGGTCAGTAAAGAAGCCCGCCGCCAGAGCATCCTGAAGAAACAGCAGATAATCATGCTCTTCGGTGACAGCCTGCCTGATTTCGCCGCGCAATTTAAAAACAAAAAGCCGAGCGAAGCGCAGCGTGAACTCGTTGAGGCCAGCGCCGATCGCTTTGGCAGTGACTGGATTGTGCTGCCCAATGCCGCGTATGGCTCGTGGTCAAAAGCCACGCTTGAAGGCTGGAAAGCCCCGCTGAAGCAATAACGTCTGGCTTGCCGGGTGGCACATTGCTGCCACCCGACATTTGACCCGACCTATCCATCCCGTTTATAGGTCCTATCATTATCAGGCGGGTTCATATAATTTTACGGAGAAGTAAGATGAGCTCTTTCTGAAGGAGACCCTTATGCTGACCGTAAAAAAACTTGCCCTGACAACGCTGATTTCCAGTTCGTTATTGTTCTACCCTGCGCTTCAGGCTTCGGCAGAAACGCCCCAGCACGTGGTTAAACAGCCTGCCGGGGGGTACAGTGTGCAGGTTGGCGATATTATGGTGACCTCGTTTACCGACGGTACCGTGGCGCAAGACCTGCACAAATTACTTCGTCGGACGACCCCGCAGAAGACCGATGCGTTGCTCGCACAAAATTTCCAGACCAACCCGGTAGAGGTGTCCATTAACGCTTTTCTGATTGCTCTGCCCGGCCACAAGATTCTGGTGGATACCGGCTCAGGCCAGCTTTTTGGCCCCGGTAACGGCGGGCGGCTGATTGAGAGTCTGGCAACGCAGGGGATCGCGCCGCAGGACATCACCGAGATTTTACTGACCCATGCACATTCCGACCATGCCGGTGGCCTGGTTAAAGATGGCAAGGCGGTGTTTACCAATGCGCGCGTTTTTGTCGGCAAACCTGACATCGACTTTTTCTTTAACAACGATAATCAGAAAAAAACCGGCTACGACCAGAACTACTTCGATGTCGCGCAGAAAACCTTAAAACCGTATCGTGATGCCGGCAAGGTGGTTCCTTTTTCCGGAACCTCGCAGCTTCTGCCCGGGATAACCGGCACGGTTCACCCGGGCCATACGCCTGGATCAGCCTTCTATACGCTGGAAAGTAAAGGCGAGAAAATCACCTTTGTCGGCGATATTATCCACGTCGCGGCGGTACAGTTCCCGCAGCCCGCCGTGACCATCGCCTACGACCAGGATCAGGACGGTGCGGCACGTGTCCGCCAGGATGCTTTTGCTGATTTTGTGAAAAACAGAGACCTTGTCGCAGCCCCCCACCTGCCGTTCCCGGGTATCGGTTACGTCACGAAAGGCGAGCACGGCGGTTACGCCTGGGTGCCCGTCACCTATACCAATCGTGACAGCCACAGCGCAAAGTAAAACGGATAACACGATGACGCCCGTTGCTGAGATGGATATCGACCTGATCCTGACGCTGGATGCATTGCTCCAGGATCAGAACATCACCCATGCGGCCGCGCGGCTCGGCATCAGCCAGCCCGCGATGTCCGCCCGTCTGGCGCGCCTGCGTTCGCTCTTTGGCGAACCGTTGTTTATCCCTTCCCCACATGGACGTGGGGTGTTGCCCACGCCCAGAGCGGAGGCGCTGCGACCGCAGGTCATGACCGTATTGCGGGGCATTAACGCGATGTTTGCCCCCACCACCTTTGATGCGCAAACCAGCCAGCGGACATTTGTGATTGCCCTGCATGAAAATCCGGCCCTGATGCTGGGTGCGGAACTGCTTAATCAGTTCCGGGCCCATGCCCCGGGGATCCGCTTGCGATTCGCGCTGCCAGAAATGGCAACCCTGCCACAGCAGCTGGAAAAGGGTGATGTGGATGTCTATATCGGTGTGAGCACCGGCGCGCACGACGGCTGGGTCAGACGTAAACTTTTCGATGACCAGTTTGCAACAGCCCAGCGGAAAGGCCACCCCCGTGGTGTCGGGCCACTGGATCTGGAGCACTATTGCGCGCTCTCTCATCTGGTGGTCTCTTCAGAGGGTGACCCGTTTACCGGCTTTGTGGATCAAACCCTGGGCGGACTGGGCTATCAGCGCAACGTGGTGATGTCCACGCAGAGCTACGCCATGGCACCTCCGCTTGTCGCCAGCACGGACCTGCTCTGCACCTTACCGGAACGTATGCTGCAACGCTTTGCCTCGACGCTGGATATCTTTCCCCCGCCGCTGCCGCTGCAGCCGATTACCATCAGCATGTACTGGCACCCGAAAAACAGCCAGGATCCGGCAAGCCTCTGGCTACGCGAGCAACTGCTGCTGGCCGCGGGACGTCAGATGTGATCGAGGGTGTGCAGAAATTTCTTTAACACCTCTGAGCGAATGATCCGGTGGCACACCAGCTTCAGCTCGCTTTCCCTGAGCCTGTCAAGGATGTCGACGTACACGACATTCTCCACGCTGACCGCCCTGGCGGAGGCCGGCAGTAGCGCCATGCCAAACCCCGCAGAGACCAGGCTGATGACAGTAGGTACGTCGGTGGCGTTTTGTACCACCTCAGGCTGGAAACCTGCACCGTAACAAACGTCATAGAAGTACTGTTCGAGGCCCATTCCCTCCGGGTCGCGCAGGGAGATCCATTTTTCATCTTTCACCGAGGCGAGCGTAAGCGCGGACGATTTCGCCAGAGGGTGCTGTGAAGAGAGCGCCAGCACCGTTTTCTCGGACGTAAACGGGCGGCTTTGCAGGTCGTCTGGCAGAGACGGCAGCGGTGCCCGGATGATGGCCACATCCAGCTGGTTGCTTTGCACGGCGGTATAGAGCGTCTGCACATTCCCCGTCATTAGCGACATGGTTATGGCAGGCCACCGACTGTGCATCTGGCGCAGCGCGGCAGGCAGCCTGGTGTCAAACATGGCGCTCGATACGCACCCGAGATTCAACACCCCTTGCTCCCCCCTCGCCGTTTGCCTGGCGTCCAGCACCGCCTGTTCCGTCAGGGCGATGGCCAGCCTGGCTTTCTCCAGGAAAGCTTCACCGGCCGGCGTCAGGGTTAAACGGCGGTTCGCCCGGCTAAAGAGCGTAACGCCTAACCGTTCCTCTAACGTTTTAATCTGCTGACTCAGCGCGGGTTGTGCCATGTTCAGGCGCTCCGCAGCCCGGTGCATGTGAAGCTCTTCCGCAACGACAATGAAATTACGCATCTGACGAAATTGCATAACGCTTCCCCGGATTTTTTGATAACAAATTTATTATCAAAATAGCAGTAATGATGCAATTGATGCTATTGGCTATTGCCATAAAAATGGAGGCATGCAAACACGGGAGGAAAAAATGGAAAGCCCAGTCAACGATCTCAGAAGTGCCATCGCGTTACTGCAACGCCATGAAGGACAGTATATTGAAACGGATCATCCGGTCGATCCCAACGCAGAGCTGGCGGGTGTTTATCGACATATTGGTGCGGGCGGCACGGTGAAACGCCCTACCCGAACGGGCCCGGCCATGATGTTCAATAACGTTAAAGGCTATCCGGATTCGCGTATCCTGGTGGGCATGCACGCCAGCCGGGAAAGAGCGGCACTCCTTCTGGGATGTGAACCCTCGACGCTCGCGCAGCACGTCGGTCAGGCCGTGAAAAACCCGATCGCGCCGGTTGTTGTCCCGGCATCGCAGGCCCCTTGCCAGGAGCAGGTATTCTACGCTGACGATCCTGATTTTGATCTGCGTAAACTGCTTCCGGCCCCGACAAATACGCCGATTGATGCTGGCCCATTCTTCTGTCTGGGGCTGGTACTGGCAAGCGATCCGGAAGACAGTTCGCTGACTGACGTCACGATTCACCGTCTCTGCGTTCAGGAGCGCGATGAGCTTTCCATGTTCCTGGCCGCGGGGCGCCACATTGAGGTCTTTCGTAAAAAGGCTGAAGCAGCCGGAAAACCGCTGCCGGTGACGATCAACATGGGGCTCGACCCGGCGATTTATATCGGCGCCTGCTTTGAAGCGCCCACGACGCCGTTTGGTTATAACGAACTGGGCGTTGCCGGGGCGCTGCGTCAGAAACCGGTCGAACTGGTGCAGGGCGTGGCGGTAAAAGAGAAAGCGATCGCGCGGGCTGAAATCATTATCGAAGGCGAACTGTTGCCAGGCGTGCGCGTTAGAGAAGATCAGCACACCAACAGTGGCCATGCAATGCCGGAATTTCCGGGCTACTGCGGCGAGGCAAACCCTTCTTTGCCCGTCATCAAAGTGAAAGCCGTCACCCTGCGTCACCAGGCAATCCTGCAAACGCTGGTGGGGCCAGGTGAAGAGCACACCACGCTCGCTGGCCTGCCAACGGAGGCCAGCATCCGCAATGCCGTTGAAGAGGCCATTCCTGGCTTCCTGCAAAATGTCTATGCGCATACCGCGGGCGGCGGTAAGTTCCTCGGCATTCTGCAGGTGAAAAAACGCCAGCCATCCGATGAAGGACGTCAGGGACAGGCGGCGCTTATCGCACTCGCGACCTATTCCGAGCTGAAAAACATCATTCTTGTCGACGAAGACGTGGATATTTTCGACAGTGACGACATCCTGTGGGCGATGACCACCCGCATGCAGGGAGATGTCAGCATCACCACTATTCCAGGGATCCGCGGCCACCAGCTGGATCCGTCGCAGTCGCCGGATTACAGCACGTCGATTCGCGGAAATGGCATTTCCTGTAAGACCATCTTCGATTGCACGGTACCGTGGGCGCTGAAGGACCGCTTCGAACGCGCGCCGTTTATGGAGGTTGACCCACGTCCGTGGGCACCAGATTTGTTTGACACACAACACGCCTAGCGCGTTCGCGATACAGAGGAGCGTATGGCTTTCGGGTCATACGCTCTTCTGTTTTTCATCGCAGGCAAAAAGGGAAATTGCCGCTTCCCCTGCTTTCTTGTACCCTTTCGTCGTTAACCCCAACCCCACAAGAACTGAGACATCCGGACGCTTATGACTGCACACCTTTCTAAAGACCCTTTACATGGCGTAACGCTGGAGATGCAGGTCAATGCCCTTGTTGCACGATATGGCTGGTGTGAGTTGGGCGATCGAATCAAAATTAACTGTTTCAGAAAAGACCCAAGCGTTAAATCGAGCCTGAAATTTCTGCGCCGCACGCCCTGGGCTCGCGCAGAAGTTGAAGCCCTGTATCTTGATTCCCTGAATGATGAGGGGATCGCAGAACCGGACGAACCCGCCTTTAACCCCTGGGCTAACAGTCGGATAACCAAGAGCTAAAACGCAAATGACGCGACATGTAAAACGGATTGGTGCGCTGACTGCCTGCGCACTTTTACTTGTTAGTTGCTCCTCAAAACCACCAAAATCACTGGTAACGCCTCTCCCGACCGCGAGCAAACCGACCCAGCAGGCTAACGAGCCGATGCGTGGGATCTGGCTGGCAACCGTCTCACGCCTGGACTGGCCCCCGGTGGCCTCAGTGAATGGCCGCGATGCGCAAGACCGTATCGCGATGCAAAAACAGGCCCTGACGAACAAGCTCGATAAGCTTAAGCACCTCGGTATCAATACCGTGTTTTTCCAGGTCAAACCGGACAGCACGGCGCTCTGGTCGTCTAAAATTCTGCCGTGGTCAGATATGCTCACCGGCAATATCGGCGAGTACCCGGGATACGATCCGCTGCAGTTTATGCTCGATGAAGCGCACAAGCGCGGCATGAAAGTCCATGCCTGGTTCAACCCTTACCGTGTTTCAACCAATACCAAACCGTCGACCATTGCCGCACTGAACCGCACGTCGTCATTGCACCCTTCCAGCGTTTATGTCCAGCACCCGGAATGGATTCGTATTGCCGGCGATCGTTTTGTGCTCGACCCCGGCATTCCGCAAGTGCGTGACTGGATAACGCAGGTGGTCACCGAAGTGGTTGCGCACTATCCCATTGATGGCGTGCAGTTTGACGACTATTTCTATACCGAATCACCGGGATCCGCGCTCAATGACGCGCAGACTTTCAGACAATACGGTCAGGGATTTGCCTCTAAAGCAGACTGGCGCCGCCACAATACACAGCAGTTGATTGTGCAGGTCTCCCGGGCCATTAAGCAGACGAAACCGGGCGTGGAGTTTGGTGTCAGCCCGGCTGGCGTATGGCGTAACCGCTCATTCGACCCGGCAGGCTCAGACACGCGCGGTGCCGCAGCCTACGATGAATCCTATGCCGACACGCGTCAGTGGGTGCAGCAGGGTCTGCTGGACTATATCGCGCCACAAATTTACTGGCCTTTCTCCCGGGATGCGGCGCGCTATGACGTGCTGACGAAATGGTGGGCAGAGGTGGTGAAACCGACGCATACCCGCCTGTATATCGGCATTGCGTTCTACAAGGTAGGCGAACCGTCGAAAAATGAGCCGGACTGGACGGTTCAGGGCGGCGTGCCGGAGCTGAAAAAACAGCTCGATCTCAACGATTCACTGCCCAACGTGAATGGCACGATCCTGTTCCGCGAAGATTATCTTAACCAGCCGCAGACGCAGGAAGCCGTCAGCTACCTGCGCGGACGCTGGGGTAGCTGACCGGTCAACCCCAGGCAGAAACACCCTGTTTCTGCCTGTTTTTTTTTACTACGGCTTCGGCCCAAACATCGCCTCAAGCTGTTTCTCATCCGGCATGCCGACCACCTGCTGAAGCTCATTATCGGCATTCAGATAATAAATAGCGGGCGTAGCGTTCGCGCCCAGGTTGTCCATTAACGTCTGGTGTTTTTGCAGTATGTTGACGGTTTCACGGGATGCAGTACCCTGCGGTTTTGGCAATTTTTTCCCGCCTGAAAGCTCGTAATCACGCCAGGCCGAAACGGGATCTTTCGCATTCAGGATAGCGGAGGCATTACGCCCACTGTTGGGGTTGAGAAACGCCACCAGCAGCGTATTAAGCTGCACCTTGCCCGCCTTCACCCAAGGCTGCGCCTCGGACCAGAATTGCTTACAGTACGGGCAGAACGGATCGGCAAAGACGAAGACTTTGCGCGGAGCGTTATCCGCCCCCTCTTTCAGGGGATGCGCCGCGTTCAGTTGCTTCCACATTTCGCGTCCCATCGGGGCGTAGATCTCTTTCTGGAAATAGCCTTCACTCAGGTTTTTTCCCTTTTCATCGTACAGATAGCCAGAAATTACGTGCTTGCCGTCAGGGGTTAAAAACAGCGTAACGCCCATATCCTGATACTGCCCCAGCCAGGCCGGCGCGCCCCCTGGTGCATCAATTTTCTTAATGATTTTGATATTCTGCTGCTCGCTGAAGAGCTTCACCACATCCGGTATCGCTTCAGCGGCCTGCGCCAGCCCTGACGTTGCCAGCACCGACAGTAACAGTAATTTTTTCATTTTCCGCTCCGGGATCATTGGGGACGAACCGCCCCCTTCACGTTAACGATTTTTCAGTGCGTCACTGACCATTTCATCGAACTGCTCAAAAGGAACCCAGCCCGGGAGTAACCCTTCGCCAATCAGCGTGGCCGGTGTTCCCTGGATACCCATCTTTTCGGCGATGATCAGGCTGCGTTTGATCGTCACCAGGCTCTCATCATCAGGCGTTGTGACGTTCACCCCGGCCCGTTTTTGCGCCTCCTGAATGCTGGCGTCATCGTGATATCCCTTTTTGGCCATCAGGGTATGGTTAAATTTCATAAACTGCTCAGGATGCGCGCGCCAGACGGTTAAGGCATCGCGTGCTGAGGTCAGTGAACTTTCCGACCGGAAAGGCAAAAACTTAAATACCACCGCCACATCCGGGTGTTTTTCGACGATCTTTTCCAGGTAAGGATCGAATTTCTTGCAGTACGGGCAGTTGTAATCCGTAAAGACCACCAGGGTGAGCTTCGGATCCTTAGCGCCAATGCGCGGCGAGTCCGGGTCGTTAAACAGAAAGTCATAAACCATCTTCTGTGCACGTTGCTCCTGTTCCGGCGTCATGGTCTGCGCCGCCATCACCTGCGCTGAGGTCAACAGTAGCAGAAGCGTAATAAGAATTCTTTTCATAATACATTTAGCCTTTAGCGTTGTTCAGGGTGGCAATAAGCGTGTCTTTATCCAGCAGCGGCGAAAGCATCTCCCCCTCAGGGAAGCCCGGGCCGTACACCTCGTTAAACGGGATGGCGTAACGGTTTCGCTTTTCAAGAAATTCGGCGATAAACGCTGACGGCTTACTCCAGTCGCCACGCAGCGCCACCACGTCCGACTGGCTAAGCGCGGCAATAACGTCAGGCTGATTCAACACCCGATGCTCGTTTACCTTGCAGGTAACACACCAGTCCGCGGAGATATCCACGAAGACCCGTTTGCCCTGCGCAAGGGCACCCTGAATAGCGTCTTCACTGAGCGGTTGCCACGGGATTGCCTGAGCGACGCTTGCGGTGTTTGTTACAGGCGGTGAGGTAAGCACCCCGCGCAGCTGGTACCCGCCAAAAGCTGACAGCGCGATCACCACGCACCAGAACAGCGGCGAGGTTTTCTGCCCGGTCATCGCAAGCAGTGCGATAGCGACGACGATAAGCACTAACATCACGCTCTGGCTCACCGCCTCACCCAGATGCGGGCTAAGCAACGTCACCAGCCACAGGCTGGAAGCCAGCATCATCAGGCCAAGAATAATCTTCAGGCCGTTCATCCAGCGACCGGGTTTTGGCAGCAGCATGGCGGTTTTTGGAACCAGCGCAACGAACAACCACGGCAAACTCATCCCCACGCCGAGCATCAGGAAGATAAGCCACAGGGAATGCAGCGGTGCGCCAAGGGCAAAGGCCACCGCCGTGCCGAGGAACGGCGCAGAACATGGTGTGGCCAGCAGCGTGGCAAACATCCCTTCGCAGAAACTGCCGGCAAGCCCCGTTCCCCCTGCCGTTGCCAGCCGTCCTGCGGCGGCAGAAGGCAGCAACATCTCAAACGCCCCGAACAGATTGAGTGCAAAGAGGAAAGTTACCGCGACCATCAGGCCAATAAACCACGGATTCTGGAACTGAATACCCCAGCCCAGCGAGGCACCGGTCAGCTTCAGTGCGGTTACCATTGCGGCCAGCAGCATAAAGGAGACCAGGATCCCGGCACTGGTTGCCAGAAAACGGAGCCTGATCATCCGTCTGTCTGAGCCCGCATGGAGCACGCTGTTGAGCTTCATGCCCATCACCGGCAGCACGCAAGGCATCAGGTTCAGGATCAACCCGCCCAGTAGCGCAAAGAGCACCATTTTGCCGGTTCCCTCAGACACGCCCGCCGCTGACGGTTCCGCGGGCGTTGCCCCGACGGTCATCACGGTTTGCTGCGCTTTATCGCCATTGGTGAGCACAAACGACAGCGTTTTCCCCTGCAGCGAAGTGGGTTTATCTCCCCACTCATCGGTCACGGGCACCGTTACCCGAAGCTGATTGCCGTCGGATTTGAGGGTCGGTTCACCGGGAAGAATGTCGCCTTCCAGCGGGTCAAAATAGATCCCTGGTTTGTTCCATTGACCTTGTGTGGTTCCCGTAATGATCAGCTTGTCGTCTGATAACCAGGCTGACAGGTCTGCGGACACGCCAGATGTCGCGGGAATAGCCTGCATCGCGCGTTCAAAGGCGTGGCTGAATCCCTCATCCACCGGCTGGTTAAAATCAAGATGCAGCTTATAGTCCGTCAGCAGACAGACATTACTGCACGTGGAAAGGGTAAGCGTCCCGTCGAGCGCATCCCCCGTCGCACCGTCGAGGGTTATGGGGATGATGACCTTATCGTGATAGCCCTGGGTGGTCATCCCGGAGATATCAAAGCGCGAAGGCACCGGCCAGTGCCAGTCATCCGTTACGCCAGTAGGCCAGGTGATTTTCGGGGCTACGCCGCCCTCGCCGGGTGAACGCCAGTAGGTTTTCCAGCCGGGCTGCAGCTCAACGGTGAGCAGCGCGAGGATGCGGTTTTGCTCCCTTTCCGCCTGAACGCGGATCCGGGCATGATCGTTTTGCGGGGAAACCAGCCAGCCTGTATCCGCCGCATGGACAATGCCAATGCAGGACAGCCACAGGAAGACGAATCCCCTGAAGAGGTTAAACATGTTTTACTCCGTGAATAGTGAAAATTATCGTGTGGTGACGATGCTTTTCATTCACGGAAAACGCAGTTTTTGAGGTGTATTCGGGGAGGCGGTGCCTGAACGGGCTGTTCTCTCGGAACGCATGCCCGCCCCTGCGTAAACAACTGAAGTAGCGCGAAGAAGATGATAATCGCCGGTAGCGCACCATCAAAGAACAGAGGCTGAGCACAAAGCAGCGAGTGTGCGCCTAACTGACACGGCGATGGCCCGGACGGCTCAGCGTCGCTGGTTTGAGCCGGGGCATCAGGAATCAGGGTCGTTTGCGGATCCAGTCCCTGCAAAAAATGGTTGAGATAAACCGCACGCTGCACCAGGCAAATAGCCATCGCCACACATGTGATTATCAAAAGCCATTTTCCCAGAAGCTGACGGTTGCGCATAACGTTCCAAATTTACCAGACGCCCCGATCATAAACGATAGTGATGAATCTACAAGTCCTGATAATGTAAGGTTTTGTCTGTCGGCGTTACTCACCGGTCAGCGCATCATAGACGTCCCGCAGTCGCGTGCGCAGGAAAAGCACCGCCTTGTGCTTACGCGATAACAGCGCCTGCTCGCTGGCCCCGGTTTCCTCTGCCAGCATTTTAATGCTGTAGCCCTGGAGCTCCGTTTTTTCAAAAACCTCGCGCTGAGGCGGCGGAAGTTCAGACAGCGCCTGACCCAGTTCTTCCCACAGCAGCGTTTTGAGGTACTCCTCCTCCGGCGTATGCGGGACACCGAACAGGGTTTCCGCCAGTTCATCTTCGGGGAAGTCCTCATCATCATCCCCGGTAAAATATCCTGAAAGAGAGACCTCACGTTTTTTTCGTGCCCGGTCGGTCATCTCATTACGCGCCGCGCGAAACAGCCAGGCGGCGACGTTTTCGACCGGCTGCTCCACTTTCATCAGCTGATAGGTGACTTCCTGCAAAATATCGTCGGCATCATCGCGCACGGACGTTCGTCCGCGGATAAAGGCTTTCAGCCGGGCGCGGCAGGCATTAAGCGCCGACATCAGCAATGACTCTCCCGCCAGCCCGGTTTTCATCTCGCTCACTCTGCTTCCGGCGTTTTCGGCGCGCTGTCGTCGCGTTTATCTTCGCGATGACCGTGCCAGCCGCAGTGCCCGCGACCATGGCGACCAAAGCCTTCGCGACGCTGCTGAATAAACGCCTCACGCTGTTCGGGGGTCATGTTCATCCAGCGTTCGTGCATACGACGGTGCGCGCCGAACATCCCCGGGCGGAAGCCCAGCCCACCGAACAGGATCCGGCTTAATACCAGAATCCCCAGCGCCTGCCAGAAACCGATGGCTTTCACGCCAAGAATGGCCGGGAGTAAGGCATTCCACAGGGTCATGACCACCAGTCCAAGCACAAGGACGATTACCGCGCCTATCACCAGCCCTTTACCCATACGGTGGCGGCCAAACCCGCGTCCGTGCCCTCTTCCGTGCATATCGAAATCTCTCATGGTGTTTACCTCATTTACAGTGATTGAGTATGGCTTGTGATGAGGTAGACGGATAAGGCGGGGAAATATTGCTGGGGAAATGGGGAATTTTTGAGGCTTGTGGAAACGCGGTTTTTGCCGGGTGACACTGGCGGGGTCAGCAAAAACGGCGTTAAAGTATCTGCAAACTCGTGCACCTGATGCATGCACAACTAACATTGAAAATTAATTTGCCCAATTAATGATTTCGTCCAGCCCTAAAAGTAGTGCAGGAAAGTAACTTTCATCCAGCCCAAGAATATCGTTAACAACTACACTTTCGGCAGGGTTTTCCGGTCTGAGAGTTAATGTCAAAAGCACCCCCCGACCAACAGATGAGGGTGAAAATATCAGGTTTAACTGGTTCTCCGTGCTATCAAAAACCACGTCCTGCGCTTTAACGCCATTAACTAAATTCGCATGTAAATTTTTGAGCTTATCTTTTAAAGCTCTAAGTTCACCGACATTAAAAGAAGCCTTATATTGAGCCTTAAGCTCTGGTAGCTCATACTCTACATAAGTTTGTATCCAGTCATACGCTGGGGCTTCGGGTGTATTTTCCCGCTCAAAGGGGGTAATCCGAAGTACTTTCCTGTCGCTAATTATTTCAATCATATTCAGTTCCATCACTTGTATAGAAAGTGAGTTATTGTCCAGTCTTTTTCACGCACCAACACCTCTAGTGTGTATTTTTTATAAATATAGGTGCCCTTTTCTGCCCGATTCTCTACGAGTTTATATATTTCTGATTCGTAACGAAAAAGCCCAGGGACCTTTTGAGGGTCAGGAGTTCTTTTTCCGTAGCGAATAACTTTTTCCTGAAGTTGCAAAGGAACATAGCGCCCGGGATTAAGCATATGTTTAGCAGGGGTTTCAGTCATTTTAAGAGACTGTGCAGATAAGCCCATTTTCAGGCGTCCACGCAAGAGACTGATGGTAGCCTCGCTGAGTCTCACAGTTACGGCGGTTTTGACACCACTCTCCAGTAATGCTTTACCTGCGCGGAAAAGACGAAATGCGCCAAAGGCAATTAAAGCGAGGTCAGTTGGATCAATCAGAGGGGCTTCTAATGGCGCTTCTTCCAGCCTGATGAACACACCATCAGCATCATATATCTGCCATAAACCGGGCGCCTGAGCGACGGAGTAGCCAATACACATTCCACTCTCATCATCTACGATAGGCTTAGAATTCAGTGGAGGATTGCGAGGTCGAAACTGGAAGTATTCACCGGAGGGTAAATTTGACTGGAAGGTGTAGTAGCGTCCGGGCTCGTCTGTAGCCAATCCAACAGTCATTAGCATGATTTCCTTTTGACTAAATCTTGTGGTCATCATAATTGACGTTTTCGTTTCATTCCACTTTTCATGACTCGAGCTTAAGTCGCATTTAACGCTAACGCCTCATTGGGATAGTCGTTCAACCTCGCCAATACTGAAAGCAAATTTCTTCAGCGCCTACGGCAACTTACTGTCGACCAGCGTTATCAGTGGAAAGGTATGGGGTTTGCCGAACAGGCCGAGGTCGTCCGGGCGTTGACCAGGAAATACACCGTCAACTATATCTGCTTCGATGCAACCGGGATCGGCCTGTGTGTTTACCAGCTCGTGCGCTAATTCTTCCCTGCGGCGCGCGCCATCCGCCACACGCCGGAAATGAAAACCGCAATGGTGCTGAAAGCGAAAGACAGCATCGGGCGCGGATGTCTGGAATACGACGCAGGGGCGACCGACATCACGCAGTCATTTATGGCTATCCGCAAAACCATGACCAGCAGTGACCGCTGCGCCACCTATGAAGCCAGCCGCAGCGAGGAAGCCAGTCACGCGGATATCGCGTGGGCGACCATGCACGCGCTGTTAAACGAACCGCTTTCCGCCGGTAGCGGTATGCATTCCACCTCAATTCTGGATATGAACTAACATGAAAAAACGACATAAAAACCAGTCAAAGCAGACATCAATCATGACCGCCAGCGCATCACAGAAAATGGAGGCGTTCACTTTTGGCGAACCGTCACCCGTTCTGGATCGCCGCGACATTCTCGATTATGTCGAGTGCATCAATAACGGCAAATGGTACGAACCGCCGGTTAACTTCTCCGGGCTGGCAAAAAGCCTGCGCGCCGCCGTACACCACAGCTCCCCGATTTATGTGAAGCGCAATATCCTGACGAGCACCTACATTCCGCACCCGTTGCTGTCACGTCAGGACTTCAGCCGCCTTGTGCTCGATTATCTGGTCTTTGCTAATGGCTATCTTGAAAAACGCATGAGCGTGACCGGTCAGCTCTTTAAGCTGGAAACCTCACCGGCCAAATACACCCGACGTGGTATCGAGGATGGCGTTTACTGGTATGTATCGAATTTTTCTAACCCGCACCAGTTCGCCCCCGGCTCAGTTTTCCATTTGCTTGAGCCCGACATCAATCAGGAGCTTTACGGGATTCCGGAATACCTGAGCGCGCTTAATTCCGCCTGGCTGGCTGAATCCGCCACGCTGTTTCGTCGCAAGTATTACCAGAACGGCGCGCACGCGGGTTACATCTTGTACGTCACCGACGCGGCGCAGAGCAGCACAGACGTTGAGTCGCTGCGCTCCGCAATGCGTGACTCGAAAGGGCTCGGGAATTTCAAAAACCTGTTTTTCTATGCCCCCAACGGGAAACCGGATGGCATCAAGATTGTCCCGCTGAGTGAGGTCGCCACGAAGGATGACTTTTTCAACATCAAGAAGGTAAGCGCCGTTGACCTGCTCGATGCGCACCGCGTGCCGTTTCAGCTCATGGGCGGCAAGCCCGAGAATATCGGCTCAATGGGTGATGTCGAGAAGGTGGCGCGGGTGTTTGTGCGTAACGAGCTGACACCGCTGCAGGAGCGTTTCAAAGAGATAAACGACTGGCTCGGAATGGAGGTGATCCGCTTTAAGGATTACGGTATCGAGGCCGACTAAATCCCGTCAAAAATGCCGCCTCCGGGCGGCACATCCTCAGACCTCGCCAGAAGCCGCACAAGCCGCGCAACCGCATCAACATCTCATTGGCCATCCTCACAGCACAGCGCGCCACCACGACGCGCAAAGACGCGTAAAATAAATCCTGACACCACTCCTGGCGCGCAGTGCTACCCCCGCCTCGCCTACCCGCTTAAGAGGGCACTTTTTATGCAGGTGCAACAAGAGTTCCAAGCCGCACCAGCTATGGCTATTTCAACCAAATGCTGACATGTGAAAAAAATGCAAATTAATGCACCATTAATTCAGAATAATGTGGTCAGTACACAAGGCTACTTCCATTCTTCAGAATATATTGCGTCTGATGAGCGTGGGCTCGGTTCAGCTTGATAAATAGAAATCCTTAGAGGGAGATTAAATGCGGAACCAAATGCAATCGCATCCCCCCTTGGTAGACCAGAAACTTGGCGAATCATTAATTCGTTTCCGCTTTCCATCGCATAACGGAGCGCTTGTAAGTCACGCTCATTAGTCAGTCGTAGTGTGAACCAGTTCGAACACATGGCTAATACTGTTGAAGACAGCTCAGAAGGACGCTGAGTACTTACGATCAGGGAACACTTGAACTTGCGACCTTCCTTTGCCAAACGCTCGTAAGCTTTGATTTGTGCATCAACTTCAGAGTATGGATCTCTCAAATAATGATGAGCCTCTTCAAGAAGTAACACTGTTGGATAGGCTTTGTTTTGCCCTCTCAAGAAAAGAACTTCTGCAAACATTTCGAGTAATGCACTCAACAGCATTGGAGCGTGGTCTTGTGACTGAATCGCCACGGGTTTAACAGACACCTCAGAGTCATTTAAGATGACTTAAAGAGAGGTGCCCATGAGCGGTAAACGTTATCCCGAAGAGTTTAAAATTGAAGCAGTCAAGCAGGTTATTGATCGCG
>NZ_MWPY01000047.1:0-456 GCF_002148625.1 Enterobacter sp. J49 | reverse complement strand
GCGTATACACCAGTATTTTGATGCGGGTCACGTTAATCCCCGAGGTGCGCGCGCTCTTCGGGTTGCCGCCGACGGCGTAGATGTAACGCCCGAAGAGGGTTTTATTCAGCACGAGCCAGGCGAGGGCGAACAGCACGATGAAGATGATGACGGGCACCGGAACGCCGCCGACATAGCCATTGCCTAACCAGCGGAAATCGCTGTTCAATTGCGATACCGGATTGCCGTTGGTGGTCAGCATGGTTAAACCGCGCGCCGCGGAGAGCATGCCCATGGTGACGATAAACGGCTGCAGCCGATAACGGGCTAACACGGTGCCGTTTACCAGGCCACAGACGATACCGATACCGAGTGCCACAATCAGCGGCGCCATGACGGCGGTCGCGGTGTCGCCGATAGCCAATCCGCTGTTGTTGGTGGCGAAGCGGGCGGCGACGATCCCGCTTAACGCCAGCA
>NZ_MWPY01000046.1:0-488 GCF_002148625.1 Enterobacter sp. J49 | reverse complement strand
TGGATAAAAGTGAAACATCATTTCAAATGATGATCGATAAATCGTTATCCTGCAAAGAATTTTTGGGCGCCCGTGACGAGCGCCCGACAGGCTTGCCGCAACGCTACTCCATGTAGTCTTCCTGATCGGCCTGCGCCGCGGCGATAAAGCGCGCGGTGCTGCGGCTGAGCGTGGCGCATTTATCCGTCAGCAGCTGATTATCCTGTTGCAGAGCCAGATAGCGCGCCTGGGTGAGCGCCGGCAGCTGCCGATACCCTGCAGCATGCGTGTCCCAGCCGCGGTGCTGCGCCGTACGCATCGCGGTGCGCTGCAATTTCACATCGTCCGGCACTTCGCTGCGCCCGCACGCCACGCGCAGGAAATGCCCGCCGGCCAGCATCAAAGCGATGTGATCCAACTGCGACTGCAGCGGCGGCGCCGGTTTATGCGCCGTATGCTGACAACCAGCAAGCAGCAGCAACGCCACCGCGCCGCAAAGAGAAGTGCGA
>NZ_MWPY01000045.1:0-555 GCF_002148625.1 Enterobacter sp. J49 | reverse complement strand
CGGCAATGATTGCGTGATTTTCCAGGGCGATTTCGCGTGCGCGTTGCAATGGCTCGGCGCTGAGGCGCTGCACGCTTTGCCGCAGCGCCTGTTGCGTTTGCGCCAGCTCGTTTGCGCCCACGTGCGCCAGCTCATGACGCATTTGCAGTAAGAATTCGTCGGTTAACTGCCGCAGCTGTTCAACGTTGAACGTTGGGGATTGCAGCGCGAACAGCAGGCCTTCGGCATCGGCGCAGCGGTGGAAGGCGCATTGCACCACGTAGCCCACGTTGCGATACACGCGCACCCGCTGAAAATAGCGCGGCGCGTAAAGCTGGGCCAGCACGCGCGGCGCCCAACGGCCTTCGGCTTCGCCGTTCGGCAGCGGGTAAAACTGCAGCAAGGCGTGTTCGGCGCCGCTTTCCGTCAGCGTGACGGGGCGATGATGCTGATATATCGGCAGCGGCGGCTCGGCGGCCACGGGATAGGGGAAGTCGTACAGCAGGTGCGACAGCTGCCGTTTTAACTCGCCATCGCCGCCGGCTAAGGTGGCATGCCACTGCACCGCTGTTGCTG
>NZ_MWPY01000044.1:0-569 GCF_002148625.1 Enterobacter sp. J49 | reverse complement strand
ACATTATTCTGCCCGGCACAGCGCCACGGTGTCCTCAATCAACCGGCGCGCCACGGTGCCGGGCGGCGGCAACAGCGGCAATTGGTCGTAGCGATACCAGCCAGCGTTGAGCAGCTCCTTGGGATCGTGACGAATTTCCCCCTGATGGTAATCGGCCATAAAGGCCATCATCAGCGAGTGCGGGAACGGCCAGGGTTGTGAAGTGACGTAGCGCAGGTTCTTGATTTCGATATTGCTCTCTTCCATCACTTCGCGCGCTACCGCCTGCTCCAGCGTTTCGCCCACTTCGACGAAGCCGGCCAGCACCGTGTGGATACCGCCGCGATGGCGCACGTGTTGCGCCAGCAGGATCTGATCCTCGCGCCGAATGGCGACGATCACGCAGGGTGCAATCTGCGGATAGTAGCGCTCTTTGCAGTGGCCACACAGGCAGGCGCTCTCGCTGCGGCTGAGGTGCATCTCATGGCCGCAGTAGCCGCAATAGCGATGTGAACGGTAGAAATCCGCCAGCTGCACGCCGCGCCCGGCAAGCTGAAACAGACCGCGATCCAGATCCAACAGCTGACGCA
>NZ_MWPY01000043.1:0-929 GCF_002148625.1 Enterobacter sp. J49 | reverse complement strand
CCTTCACGGATTGCGAAACGCAGACCGTCGTCCATCGCGATTGGGTGGATCAGCGTCACAACCATCTTGATGTTGTCGCCTGGCATTACCATCTCAACGCCTTCTGGCAGTTCGATGGTACCGGTCACGTCAGTTGTACGGAAGTAGAACTGTGGACGGTAGCCTTTGAAGAACGGAGTATGACGGCCGCCTTCGTCTTTGGACAGGATATACACTTCAGATTCGAACTTGGTGTGTGGCTTGATTGAGCCTGGCTTAGCCAGTACCTGACCACGTTCGATTTCTTCACGTTTGATACCACGCAGCAGAACACCTACGTTCTCACCAGCACGGCCTTCGTCCAGCAGTTTGCGGAACATTTCAACGCCAGTACAGGTAGACTTAGCAGTCTCTTTGATACCAACGATTTCAACTTCTTCGCCAACTTTGATGATACCGCGCTCAACACGACCGGTAACAACGGTACCACGACCGGAGATGGAGAATACGTCTTCGATTGGCAGCAGGAACGGCTTATCAATCGCACGCTCTGGTTCTGGGATATAAGAATCCAGGAAGCCAGCCAGTTCGATGATTTTCTCTTCCCACTCTGCTTCGCCTTCCAGCGCTTTCAGCGCGGAACCACGAACGATTGGGGTGTCGTCGCCTGGGAAATCGTACTGAGACAGCAGTTCACGAACTTCCATCTCTACCAGTTCCAGCAGCTCTTCGTCATCAACCATGTCACATTTGTTCAGGAACACGATGATGTAAGGAACGCCTACCTGACGACCCAGCAGGATGTGCTCACGAGTCTGAGGCATTGGGCCGTCAGTCGCAGCAACAACCAGGATCGCGCCGTCCATCTGCGCAGCACCGGTGATCATGTTTTTAACATAGTCGGCGTGGCCTGGGCAGTCTACGTGTGCGTAGTGGCGAGTCGGGGTGTC
>NZ_MWPY01000042.1:0-334 GCF_002148625.1 Enterobacter sp. J49 | reverse complement strand
CACATAGCCGGTCACGCTCAGGATAATGCCGTCCGGCCCCAGCTGGCTGAAGCGCACGTAAGGCGCCGGCGTTTCCAGGATGTTTTCGTATTCGTGGTAAGCGTTAAGCAGAATATTGCGCACCTGCTCCGGATCAATGTCGGTCGGGAACGTCAGCGCGATGGTCACCACCCCTTGCGCGTTGCCCATGGTGGCGTTGCGCACGTTCTGCGAGATCAGCTGCGAGTTCGGTACGATCATGGTGGAGCGGTCGCTGAGCTGGATTTCGGTGGCGCGCACGTTGATGCGCCGCACGTCGCCTTCCACGCCGCCGATGCCGATCATATCCCCCACC
>NZ_MWPY01000041.1:0-306 GCF_002148625.1 Enterobacter sp. J49 | reverse complement strand
AGATGTGTATAATATACAGCCTTCCTGCAACGCGCAAGCTCACCTGCGTCCTCCACAACTGGGGAGCCTCTTGCGAGGAAAACGCGCGTGATCTGATAATGCTCTATGGCGACGAACTGCTCCAGCATCTCGATCTTTCGTTGCTGCCGGTCCTCTGGAACGGTCAGGGCGAGCATCAGACCGCCGAAGTCTCGGATTTCGGCCCGTTCACACGGCGTCTGAGGCAGCGCAAGCTTCCCTATTCGGGCATCGCCTTTCCGATACGGCTTAGCCCGCAGGGCCATGGCTATGTGAACGTCGCCGGAA
>NZ_MWPY01000040.1:0-771 GCF_002148625.1 Enterobacter sp. J49 | reverse complement strand
GTTCGCCATACCAGCTGCAACTTGCAGCTTGACGTAGGCTTGTACTTTCTTAGCCATTTAAATTTCCTCGGTTTGGGTAGTATCGCCTCGCAAGAGGCTCCCCGTGTTTCACCCCGCCCAACATGCATCAGGCAAGGCATCTAAAAACAAAAGGCGCGAAATTGTAGTTCAATTTCGCGCCTTTGACAAGCGGCTACGGGCCACTCGTTGCTGATTATTCGATCAGCCTTTCTCAACCTGGCTGAAGTCCAGTTCCACCGGCGTTGCACGGCCAAAGATGGAAACGGAAACTTTCAGGCGGCTCTTCTCGTAATCGACTTCCTCGACCACGCCGTTGAAATCGGCAAACGGGCCGTCGTTGACGCGCACCAGCTCGCCCGGTTCGAACAGCGTTTTCGGACGCGGCTTGTCACCAACCTGCTGCAGGCGGTTCATGATCGCATCAACTTCTTTATCGCTGATCGGCGCAGGACGGTCAGACGTACCGCCGATGAACCCCATGACGCGCGGTACGCTGCGCACCAAGTGCCAGCTGGCGTCATTCATCACCATCTGCACCAGCACGTAGCCAGGGAAGAATTTACGCTCGCTCTTGCGACGTTGGCCGCCACGGATTTCAACCACTTCTTCCGTAGGCACCATCACTTCACCGAACAACTCTTCCATATCGTGCAGTTTGATGTGTTCACGCAGCGATTGTGCTACGCGACCTTCAAATCCGGAAAACGCCTGAACGACGTACCAACGTTTTTTTGGAGCTTCAGACATTTT
>NZ_MWPY01000039.1:0-764 GCF_002148625.1 Enterobacter sp. J49 | reverse complement strand
GATAAGCTCCAGCGCGTCCGGGTTTTTCTTCTGCGGCATCAGCGAAGAACCGGAGGTCACGCGGTCGGACAGCTCGACAAACGCCGCTTCACCGCTGTTGAAGAAGATCAGGTCTTCGGCGAAGCGCGACAGGTGCACCATGCTGATGGCGGCGTTGGACAGCAGCTCCAGCACGTGATCGCGATCGGATACGCTGTCCAGGCTGTTGCGGGTCGCCGAGGCGAAGCCCAGCCAGCCGGCCAGCTGCTCGCGATCGATAGGATAAGCGGTGCCGGCCAGCGCGCCGCTGCCCAGCGGGCTGACGTCCAGCCGTTTCAGGGTATCCTGCAGGCGGCTCTCATCGCGCGCCAGCATCTCGACATAGGCCAGGCACCAGTGCGCGAAAGTCACCGGCTGCGCGCGTTGCAGGTGGGTATACCCCGGCATCACCGCATCCTGGTTGGCTTCGGCGGTCTCCACCAGCGCCTGCTGCAGCTGGACGATCGCCTGATGCAGATCGCCGACTTGCTGTTTGCACCACAGCTTCAGATCGGTCGCGACCTGATCGTTGCGGCTGCGGCCGGTGTGCAGCTTCTTGCCCAAATCGCCGACCTTCTCGATCAGCTTCTGCTCCACCCAGCTGTGGATGTCTTCGGCATCGCTTTGGACGATCGCCAAAGGATCGGCCTGGACCTCCGTCAGTAGCGCATTCAGCGCCTGCTCCAGCTGCTGTTGCTCCGTTGCCGTCAACACGTTAACGGTCACCAGCGCCTTCGACCAGGCCA
>NZ_MWPY01000038.1:0-307 GCF_002148625.1 Enterobacter sp. J49 | reverse complement strand
GTACTGGCTAATCTTGCGACGGCCAGCCTCCCCTTCTTTCTTGATTTCCGCCAACGCTGGATGAACCACCGTCAGCAGCTGGATAATGATCGACGCCGAGATATACGGCATGATCCCCAGAGCAAAGATAGAAGCACGGCTGAGGGCACCACCAGAGAACATGTTAAACATTTCAATGATAGTGCCTCTCTGCTGCTCAAGCAATTTGGCAAGCACAGTGGCATCGATACCAGGAATCGGAATGAAAGAGCCGATGCGGAAGACAATCAGCGCGCCGATGACAAACAAAAGTCTGCGCTTCAGCTCG